>WRFZ01000114.1 GCA_009778655.1 Candidatus Azobacteroides sp. | reverse complement strand
TTGCAGGTAAATCGCTTGTGTTTCTTTAAATTCCATGACTTATATTTGTTTTTCTGTTAAACGAAAATAACTTACTACCCAGAGAAACGGGGGAAGCGCCCAAACGGCAACTTTGAATATATGAGAAACTATTCTACCCAAACCGAAGGCGTTTATTCCAAAATTGATACTGTAAGTACTACCGAAAAACAACTTCAATTCTATAAGAAGCAAAATGAACAGGAATAATTGGACGACAATAAGAGATAAAAAGGTAGCAAAAAACGGATTGCGTTTGAAATAAATGCTTCCTAACAGATAAACGGATTGGCCGACCAAAAACAATTCAAAAAGGTAAAGCAAAAAGTTAGTGTGTTCTTTCTCGATGAACCACGGTTCGGTGGAAATACCGAATAATTTCCATTGCAAGAGCGAATGATGAAAGAAGTTAAAACCGATTATCGAAATATTCATACTTGCAATGGTATTATTTAAAAACGTTCCCAATAAATTACCTATGACGTAAGCAATTATCATCATGGCAAAATAATAGAAAGAAGTCATGACAACGCCGACGGTCAGTTTTTCCAATTGCGATGCCGGAATCATAAAGTAAGCGACGCCGTTGCCGGGATAATGGATTTCCCGGAAAAAGCGGGCGGCATAAAAAACGCCGGCAATAAGGATTAATCCTTCAATAACCGGAGCGCTATTTCGTATAAAAATGAATACAATTACCATGATGCTCCAGTAAATCAGTTCCGTCTGGAAACGTTCTGCAAAATAGCGTTGGAATAAAAGTCCAACCCGATTGAAATTAAAAAGATTTGTTTTCATTGTTTTCAATTATTTAGAGTTAAAAATTTGCTGCATCCGTTTCTTGTTCGTATATACAGCATTAAACAGTAATTCAATATCCAATTTGCTGTCTTCCCGGTTTACGTTTTCGCAAACTTGGAAAACGCCGCGCAACGTATCTTCCGAATAGATAACCGGCAAATCGGTTTTGCGTGTATCCTGCAAACGGAAAAGCAGCCGATTGGTAATCGTGTCAATAGTTTCGTTCAAAGCAATTTCGTGATTGTCCATGATAATAAGATTATCAATCAAGTTGTCCAAATCACGCACTTGATGCGTAGAAATGATGATGCAACGGTTTTCGTCTAATGTAGAAGCCACCATGCGGCGGAATTGTCCTTTCGACGGAATATCCAATCCGTTGGTCGGTTCGTCCATCAACAAAATTTTTGTTTGGGTTGCCAAGCCGAAAGCGACAACAATTTTCTTTTTCTGTCCGAAAGATAATTTATTCATTTTCCAATCTTTGGACGGAATTTCAAATTCCTTCAAACAAGCGTCGAACAGTGAAGCGTTGAATTTCGGATAAAAAGGCGCATACACTTGTTCGAAGCGCGCAATGCTCAGCGCATGTTGCGGCAATTCTTCCGGCAGGAAATAAATGTCTTGCAACATTTCGGGATTCCGTTTACAAGGAACGAAATCCATCACGTCTATTTTTCCTTTTTGGGGAAACAACAATCCGGCAATTAACTTGAGTATTGTACTCTTGCCCTCGCCGTTCTTTCCGAGTAAGCCGTGTATATGACCCGGCTTAAGCTCTAAATTTACATCCGACAGGAGTTTAACCTTCGGGCTGTAACTGAAATCAATTTTTTCGAAATGGATCATGACTTATAATATATTATTAAATTAGTGTATTAGCATAATACTACACCACAAAGGTACGGGATTATTTTAATAGAAACCAAATTGTTATAGTTAAAAATTGTTAATAATTTTAATCTATTGATTCACCTTCTTGAAACTGATTAATAAGCAGTCTTTTTTGTATTTTTGTAACCGATTCGCAGAATATGCGTCTAAAAAATCATGAAGAACCCGAATGATTTATTCTACATACAACGTGTAAAAGCCGGAGACATTCGAGCTTTTTCAATGATTGTATCGAATTATCAGAAAATGGTTTTTACGATTGTTCTCAAAATTGTGGAAAACAGAGAAGATGCAGAAGATATTACGCAGGAAATTTTTGTCAAGGTATTCAAATCATTGGAGCGGTTCAAGGAAGAATCCGAATTTTCCACGTGGTTGTACCGAATTGCTTACAACACCACGATATCGGAACTGCGAAAAAGAAAATTATCGTTTGTTCCGATGGACGATAATTCAGTTCCGGTCAACGAAGCGGTTACCGATGAAGAAGAACTTGAGCCGGCGGATATAAAATTGCATTATTTGGATGTAGCTTTAAAAAAACTTCCTCCGGATGAAATTTTTTTAGTTTCTTTGTACTATTTTAAGGAGCAATCCATTGAGGCTATCAGTGAAATCAGCAATTTATCGGTAGCCAACGTGAAAGTGAAATTGTATCGGATTCGTAAAAAATTAGCTTTGGAAATCAATCGTTTATTGCAAGATGAAGACAAATAAAAACCTATCGGAAGATAAATTACAAGAATTGTTCAACAAAATTCCGGTCGAAGAACCGACGCCGGATTTTATGGAAAATTTATTGCTGCGCATTGAAAAGGAAGCCTTGCGCGAAAAGAAAAGACAACAATGGATAACGGCGGGACAAATAGCGGCAAGTCTTTCGGGGATTCTTATTCTTCCGGCTTTGGCTGTTTATTTGTGTACGATTTTTCTTCCCGGTTTTTCTTTTTCCTTTCCAAAGATACATCTGCATTTCGATCCGAAACTCGTAGCTATCGGATTCTCTATTCTGATGTTATTGATTCTCGATACTTTATTCAGAATGCATGCGGCAAATCGTTCAAAGCGAGATTAACATCCCAATTTCACATACGCGCATAAAACCGCTTTAATTTTGTTTTAATAATTCTTGTACCTGTTCTTTGGTAAGGTCTGTAAGAGAAACAACTTCTTCAACAGACGTTTTCCTTTGCAATAATCTGGCTGCAATTTGCCTGCGCTCTTCCATTCTTCCTTCCATTCTTCCCTCCATTTTCCCCTCCATTCTTCCTTCCATTCTTCCGTCTTCTTTTACACAGTTCGCCATATCTCGAAGAAAACGATTTTGTTTTAAACTCTTTTTGTAAGTTTCCATTTCCATTGATGTTAAATTTTGTATTTCCGCTAATTCTAAAAATCGTTTGAATATTTTCTCTTTTATTTCTGTCGGACAAGCATTTAATTCAGAAGTATATTTTAACAAAAACAGCCAAACATCTGTATTGTTCTTCAACTCCGATACTTGCTTCTTAAATTTGGGTAACTCGATAAATATCAAGTTCAATTTGTTTGAATACCGTTTCTTTGCCTTTTCACGGTAAAGATAAACACGCTCTATTACTTCATTGTTTGTCGAAGATTCCGCAAAAGTGATAAAGTCAAGAATAGAAACAACATAAACGGCTTTTAGTTCATAATTCCAGTATTTCCGACGCGGGGCTTGCTTTCTGATAACATGTGAAGCATAAAATAACACTCTATCCTTAAAATAGGTTTGTTTTCCCAACTGCATTTCTACAATGAAATATTCATTCGTATCGGTAATACATAATAAATCAAATATGGCAGTACGATCTTCGATTTGCTCTCCTAATCCTTCGGTTGCTTGGTATTGGATATCTTTAATACTTGTTCCGACTACATCATTGAGGAAAGCAATCAGCAATTCTTTATTCAGAAATAATTTCTTAAAACCAAAATCAGTTAACGGATTTATATATATCGAATTAACAATTTCGTCTTCTGTTTTTGTTTTTATTTTTGCCATTCGCTCACTTTTTCACAAAATTACAATTTATTTTTTTAACGCCTTTTATTTCATCATAATTTTTTTTTATTACTTCGAATTAGCAAATTTTTTATTATTTTTGCCATTATATTTTTGCTAACTCGAATGTTTCTTTAAAATGAACAGAATTATAAAAAAAGAATTTCTTTCCGAAAACGTAGTCAAATTGGTAGTAGAGGCTCCTCTTATTGCAAGATCCAGAAAAGCGGGGCATTTCGTTATCGTGAAAGTCGGTAAATACGGCGAGCGGATTCCTTTGACTATCGCGGCGGCAGATGTCTCGGCCGGAACAATTACTTTGGTGATTCAAAGAATAGGTAAATCGTCTGCTAAAATTTGCGCACTGAATGAAGGAGAATATATTACCGACTTGGTAGGTCCTTTAGGAAAAGCCACGCATATTGAAAATGTCGGTACGGTTGTTTGTGCCGGCGGAGGCGTAGGTACCGCTCCCATGCTTCCGATTGCGGAAGCCATGAAAAAAGCCGGAAATAAAGTGATTACGGTATTGGCTGCCCGTACAAAAGAATTGATTATCCTCGAAAAAGAGATGAAATCGTTTTCCGACGAAGTGGTTATTATGACCGACGACGGCTCTTACGGTCAGAAAGGATTAGTGACACTCGGCGTAGAACAAATTATTCAACGCGAACCGGTAAATTTGTGCGTAACAATCGGGCCGGCAATCATGATGAAATTCGTTTCTTTGTTGACCCAAAAATACGAAATACCTACCGTCGCTTCATTGAACACCATTATGGTGGATGGTACGGGAATGTGCGGCGCTTGCCGGGTCACGGTCGGAGGGAAAACCCGCTTTGTTTGTGTTGACGGTCCCGAATTTGACGCCCATCAAGTTGATTTCGACGAAATGATGATGCGATTGAATGCCTACAAAGAGTATGAATAAATTAAAAATGAAGATAGTAATATAAGAATATGATTGATACGGAATATATTAAAGCTCGACGAAACGAGCCGTGGCGACAAGAATTACGTAAAGAATTGAAAAATAAAGAGCGAATAGCTATCCCACGTGTGAAAATGCCGGAATTGGACGGTAAATACCGCAGTCGCTGTTATGAAGAAGTGAATTTAGGATTAACGTTAGAGCAAGCCGTACAGGAAGCCAAGCGCTGTTTGGATTGTCCGGAACCCCATTGCATCGAAGGTTGCCCGGTAGAAATCAATATACCCGAATTTATTAAAAACATTGAACGCAACGAGATCTTGGAAGCCGCTAAAACATTGAAAATCACCTCTTCTCTGCCGGCGGTCTGCGGTCGCGTGTGTCCGCAGGAAAAGCAATGTGAAAGTTTGTGTATCCATCTGAAAACGAAAGGCGAAGCGGTCGCTATCGGACATCTGGAACGATTTGCCGCCGATTTCGAACGGGAAAGCGGGAAGATTTCGGTACCTGAAATTGCCGAAAGCAACGGCATCAAAATTGCCGTCATCGGCTCCGGACCGGCCGGATTATCTTTTGCCGGCGATATGGCTAAATACGGTTACGAGGTGTCGGTTTTTGAGGCTTTGCATGAAATCGGAGGCGTTTTGAAATACGGCATTCCCGAATTTCGTTTACCCAATACGATTGTGGATGTTGAAATTGATATTCTGGAAAAAATGGGCGTAAAGTTTATTACGAATTGTATTGTCGGAAAAACCATTTCTTATGAAGATTTACATGAAGCCGGATTCAAGGGTATTTTTATAGCCAGCGGCGCCGGTTTGCCCAATTTTATGAATATTCCCGGCGAAAACTTGGCGGGCGTCTTATCTTCAAACGAATATCTGACTCGCGTCAATTTGATGGGGGCTAACCGTCCGGAATCCGATACGCCGGTTTTTCACGGTAAAAATGTCGCCATCATCGGCGGCGGAAATACCGCTATGGATTCGGTTCGTACAGCACAACGCTTAGGCGCCGAAAAAGCCATGATTGTATATCGACGCTCGGAAGAAGAAATGCCGGCTCGCGTGGAAGAAATTCACCATGCAAAGGAAGAAGGAATTATCTTTATGAATCTTCATAATCCCATTCAATACATCGGAGATGAGAAAGGACATGTCAAACAAATGATTCTTCAGAAAATGGAACTCGGCGAACCCGACGCTTCCGGACGCAGAAGGCCGGTGGAAATTCCGGGCGCCACCGAGACGATTGATGTGGATTTGGTAATCGTTGCCGTTGGCGTATCGCCAAACCCGCTTGTTCCAAAAGCTTTTACGGGATTGAACGTAAGTAACCGGGGAACAATTATCGTTAATCAAGATACTTTACAGACCGATTTACCGGATGTATATGCCGGCGGCGATATTGTTCGGGGCGGAGCAACCGTTATCCTCGCTATGGGAGACGGACGGAAAGCGGCGGCAGGGATGAATGAGAGAATTATAAATTATAAATTATAAATTAACTATTTTCAACTTATATTTCAAATCATTAAAGAGTTACTTGTTTGCAGGAAGAATTTAAGAATATATCAAAAAAATTCCGTAATAAATAAAAAACTCAACACATAAAAAAGTTGTAAAAAAGACCTTTTTGCCGAAATTTTCGGTAGGGAGAGAGAGAAATATATTGATGTAGCAACGCTTAGGCATGCGGGTTGGCAAGTCGGAAAGCGCTGCCTTTTGGCAAGGAGTTCTGACCGACTTAAAGGTTCGTGGGGTTAGAGGATATTTTGATAACCGTTACGGATAACTTGAACGGATTTACCGACACCATCAAAAATGTTTTCCCAGAGTCCACCACTCAGATCTGTGTAGTACATCAAATCCGTAATTTCTATCGTTACGTGGTTTGGAAAGAAAAGAAAGCATTTTCTACGGATTTGAAGAATATTTACAATGCTCCGACAAAAGAGTTGGCAGCTCTGGAATTAAACCTTTTCGAGCAAAAACGGGGCAGTAAATATCCTTATGCGATTCGCTCATGGAGAAACAATTGGTATGCATTGTTTTGCTACTCAATTTAAATTTCCACCAAAGAAATCAACTAATTTTTCAACAATCTGATTCACATATTCCCGTTTCCAGTAGGTTTGTATATGAGTGGCTCCATCAATCAGAAACAGTTCCTTATTTTTGGCATTGATAGCTTTGGAGAACGCTTCATCCGTCATGTATTTTGTATCAGCTTTGCTTCCTGCTATCATTAGCAGGGGTTGCTACGGCTTTAAAACGTTTGTCACTTTGCACAGCTTTTAATGTATAACCACCGCCGCCACAGATGCCCGGAATTCCCAAACGGTTCGCATTGACTCCCGGATATTGAGTAATGAAATCTGCCGCACCATGAATGTCTTCTGTTCGGTATGCCGGGTTATCCGTATGTCGGGATTCTCCGCCGCTTGCACCTTGATAAGCTGCATCGGCAGCAATGGTTATATAGCCTGCTTCTGCGAGGCGTTGTGCATATAATCCGGCAACTTGTTCTTTTATACCGCCATTGGGATGCGCTACTACCACCGCCGGATATTTTGAAGTGTCGTAGCCGGAAGGTGTATAAATATTCGCCGCTATATCTATTCCATTTACTTTATATGTCACCGGATGTATATTCACTTTTCCCGGTATGTTTTCTTTTATAGCGTTTTCATACACCAAACCAAAAGGGTTTTTAGCCTTGGCTTGAGCTGAAGTTATTATACTTGTTGTCATAAACATTCAAACAAAAATAGGACTATATATGAGAAAAAACTTACTTTAATGCAACTCATCATGCTGATTATTGCTATTCATTTTAACCGGTCGCATCAAATGTGAAAAAGTAAGTGAACCCATTTTCCACTTGCCGTTTTCTTTAATATACACTTCGGTTACCATAAAAGCATTTGTAACCGTGTTGCCGCCGACTACTGCTTCCAAGTCAATGTCATTTAATAATATGGCTGTATTGTCAAACATATTGACTATAACCGAATAAACTGCGGCTTTCTTATACCAAATACCGCCGCTTTTAATGGTAACAAGTTCCTGTTGTTTTCCCCAGCTTCCTCCCATGTGAACAAACATAGCTTTCTCATCAAACAGCACATTGAGAGAATCTACATTTTTGTCAGCCATCCAATCCCATTTTTGTTTTGAAAGATTGATGATTTCCTGTTGTTCAAGCGTGTTGTTTGCGGCTGTTTGAATTGTTTCCGCCGGCGGTTGCTGTGCGTAAGACCATTGCGCACTTACGAATATTAAAAATAGTCCGAGCATTGAAATTTTCATATTTTTTTAATTTAAAATTTATATAATTGCTTAACGATTAATCATTTTTTGCGACTCCTCATTATAACGGGCGCCTTTTACTTGAAATTGAGCAACTGTATTGTTGATTTCTTTGAGGTCATTCGCCGTTAAATCAATTTCAACAGCTCCGAGATTCTCTTCCAAGCGATGTGCTTTGGTTGTGCCCGGAATAGGAACTATCCAAGGCTTTTGTGCAAGAAGCCAAGCAAGAGCTATCTGAGCATTTGTTGCATTCTTTTCTTTAGCAATTCCATTAAGCAGATCAACTAATACTCGATTGGCTTTTCGATTTTCGTCCGAAAAACGAGGTACAGTGTTACGAAAATCATTTTTATCGAATTGCGTATGCTCGTCAATTTTTCCCGTTAAAAATCCTTTGCCTAAAGGACTGAAAGGCACCAATCCGATGCCTAATTCTTCCAATGCAGGTATTATTTCTTTTTCGGGTTCCCGCCACCAAAGCGAATATTCGCTTTGCACCGCAGTTACAGGCTGAACGGCATTCGCTCTACGAATAATTTGTTCGCCTGCTTCCGATAAGCCGAAGTGTTTTACTTTTCCTTCTTTAATTAAATCTTTCACCATACCTGCAACATCTTCAATGGGAACATTCGGGTCAACACGATGCTGATAAAGCAAGTCAATCACATCTGTTTTCAAACGTTTCAGCGCAGCTTCCGTAACAGCTCTGATGTTTTCGGGGCGGCTATCCGTTCCTAAAGCCGTTTTCCCTTCTTTGAAACCAAATTTTGTAGCAATTACTACTTCATTGCGAAAAGGTCGTAAAGCTTCGCCCAGCAGTTCTTCATTTGCATAAGGACCGTATGCTTCAGCGGTATCAAAAAAAGTAATACCAAGCTCGTAAGCCTTTCTTATCAAATGGATAGCTTCATTTTTTCCCGTTGCGAAACCATAACCGAAACTTAGCCCCATACAACCCAAACCGAGAGCGGAAACTTCCAATCTGCTTTTGCCTAATTTTCTTTTTTGCATATTTTTATTGATAAAATATTTTGTACAAAGGTCTTGATATTTTTATATCCATACTGTATATAGATTACGGTTTTATTTACCATTATTACGGATAAAAATATTTATTGATAAAGTAATGACTAAATGCAGTATTTTTGCGGTAAAAAAATAACATCGGGATATTATGATACGATTTGAGAAAATTTGCGATTACAACACATTCAATAATAATGAAACACTACACCCGCTGGTGAGTGTTGTTGATTTGTCGAAGGCAAGCCCGCGGCAGGGTTCAAAAATGTATTTTGGATTTTATACCATATTTCTGAAAGATGTGAAATGCGGAGACATAATGTATGGAAGACAAACGTATGACTATCAAGAAGGTACATTAGTTTTTCTTGCGCCGGAGCAAGTGGCGGGCGTGGACAGTAATGGCGAAACGTATCAACCGAAAGGTTATGCGCTGGTATTTCATCCCGATTTGATATACGGCACTGCATTAGGAAGACATATTCAGGATTATTCTTTTTTTAGTTACCAATCCAATGAAGCATTACACTTGTCGGAGCGTGAAAGAATACATACAGTCGAAAGTTATTGATATGGCTAAGGAAAGAATATTTGATCATAGCAAATCAGTCAGCCAAATTGCTTATGAACTCGGTTTTCAGTATCCTCAGCATTTTACTCGTTTGTTTAAACAAAAAGTCGGGCAATCGCCCAATGAATACAGAACAGTAAAAAATTCCTAAATAATCTAAGGTGTAATGGATTGATCAGATATTAGTAATGAATTGTATATTACTTTCGCGCCTTTCACTCAACATCTTTTCAATATTTACGGAAAGAAACTCTTCTATTATCAAGTAGAAGAATAAAAGCAGTCAAGTTAATTGAAACCATATTCATCAAAAAGTCAAAATGGAATTCCAATTGAGCGATTGACAAAAAACCAAACAAGCAATACTGCCTTTTAACTTATATTCTCCCGCACTTTCTTTAAAAACTCACCCATCGCTTGCGAATCTCTTGCATTGATGATTCCCAATAAATGAGCCAGTTCTTTCCGGATTTGTTCCAATTGTGCGGGCGTTCTCGGATTAAAGAGAATTTCCGTTAACAAATAGTCGTCTTCCGAAAGTAAGCCGCGAGCAACATCCATGTGCTTTTTAAAAGTTGTTCCAGGCGCTTCCTGGTGTTTCATTACCGAAGCAAAAACCAAAGTGGAAGCAAACGGAATAGATAGCGAATAAGCTATCGTTTCGTCGTGCTCGTCGAACGTGTATTCGAATATATTCAATTTCAACGAACGATATAAGTCGCGAAAGAAAACTTTTCCCAGATGTGAAGATTCCGAAATAATAATGGCGTTTTCGGAAGAAAGATTTCCTAAATTGGCAAATGTCGGCCCGAACATCGGATGCGTAGAAACGAAAGGTCTTTTCACTTCATCATAAAATTCCTTTAATCCGGTTTTTACGGAAGCGATGTCGGAGATAATGCAGGTTTCCGGAATATATGGAAGCGCTTGACGGAAAGCTTTAATCGTATATTGCACTGTGGCTGCATTGATCAAGATTTCCGGTTTGAAATCGGACATTTCCTGCAAATGATTCATTCGAATGCAATTGTAAGTAAAGCGCAGCCTTTCCGGATTCGGATCAAAAATTGCTACTTCGTGTTGGAAACTTAAAACATCGGCAAAGAACGCGCCCATTTTCCCTGCTCCTAAAATTTGTATTTTCATTTTTATTACTTATTGATTTAATACTTATTGATTTAATACTTCGATTTGTTGCCGGATTGATTCTTCATGAATGGCTTCCAGCACGGTTTTCATAAACTCGGCTCCCATTCCCATATTCACGGCGACAGACGTTCTTTTTTCTAAGATTTCATCGTATCGAACGGTTTGAAGTACAGGCATGTTGCGCTCTTTTTTATATTGTCCTATTTCCCGTGAAATGCGCATTCGTTTGGCTAAGACAGCCAAAAGTTCATCGTCAATTTCGTCAATTTGCTTGCGCAGTTCGTTCAGATTTTCGGTGGTCTGCTTGGTATCGCGGATTACGAGCATATTCAAGATATACGATAATACATCCGGCGTAAGCTGCTGTTCTTTATCGCTCCATGCATTATCCGGATCGCAATGCGATTCGATAATCAAACCGTCGTAATTTAAATCCATGGCTTGTTGACACAAAGGGGCGATTAGTTCTCTTTTTCCGCCGATATGGCTGGGATCGGAAAGCAAAGGCAAATTCGGAATACGCCGCTTCAACTCAATCGGAATGTGCCATTGCGGAAGATTACGATATATTTTTTTGTCATACGAACTGAAACCCCGATGAATCACGGCGATTTTCCGCAGACCTGCATTATAAATCCGTTCGATAGCGCCAATCCATAATTCCAAATCGGGATTCACCGGATTTTTGATTAGAACCGGTCCCATAAAACCCGTAATTTTCAACGCATCGGCAATTTCCTGCACGGCAAAGGGATTGGCGGACGTTCTTGCTCCGATCCATAACATATCTATGTTATGTTTAACGGCTTCAATGACATGGTTTTTAGTTGCCACTTCGGTTGCCGTGTACATACCCGTTTCTTTTTTAACATGCTGTAACCAAATAAGTCCCGGAAGTCCGACCCCTTCAAAACCACCCGGTTTGGTACGAGGTTTCCAGACGCCGGCACGAAAAATTCTGATGTCTTTTTGGGCTAATTCCCGGGCGGTAGTCATCACTTGCTCTTCGGTTTCCGCACTGCAAGGTCCTGCAATGATCAGCGGCCGTTGCTCGCTGATTCCGGGTAATAAAATGGATTCAAATTCCATAGTTTTATCAATTTATTAAAATTATCTTTTTATCTGCTCTTTATTCTAATCAACGCTTCTTGCAATTGTTCATCTTTACAGCAAAGCGAAATACGAATGTAATTGTTCCCGTTGCTGCCGAAAATAAATCCGGGAGTAATAAAAACCCGGGCTTTGTACAATATTTCGTCCGCTAAGGTCTCACTGTTCTTATATTCAGGAGGAATTTTTCCCCAAAGAAACATACCGGACTGTTTCGGATCAAACCGACAATGCAATGTTTCCATAATTTCTTCCGCTATTTTACGACGCTGACGATAGATTTTATTCATTCGCTCGTACCATTCTTTGGGCGCTTGCAACGCTTGAGCGGCAGCCAGCATCATCGGTTTGAACTGTCCGCTGTCTATATTACTTTTCACTTTCAAAATCCATTGGACAAATTGCGGATTGGACGCCAGCATTGCTATGCGCCAACCGGGCATATTTTGCGACTTACTCAAGGAATTCATTTCAATACAAATTTCCTTCGCTCCATCTATTTCCAAGATGCTCATCGGATGATCGTTCAAAATAAAACTGTAGGGATTGTCGTTGCAAATAACGATGCCGTATTTTCGCCCGAAATCAACCAATTGTTGATACAGTTCCTTGGTGGCGGGAGCTCCGGTCGGCATGTGCGGATAATTGACCCACATCAATTTAATATTCGATAGATCCGTTTTTTCCAATACCTCGAAATCCGGTTGCCAATCGTTTTTTTCTTTCAAGTCGTAAGGAACAATTGTCGCTTCCACTAAATTACTGACTGAACTGTAAGTAGGATAACCGGGATTGGGAACCAATACACCGTCGCCCGGATTCAGAAAGGCCAAAGAGATATGCAATATGCCTTCTTTTGAACCGATTAGCGGTTGAATTTCTGTATTGGGATTCAAATCAACCCGATACCATTTTTTATACCAATCGGCAAATGCCCGACGCAGTTCGGGAATACCGACATAAGGTTGATAACCATGCGTATCGGCTTGATGCGCCGATTGACACAGTACTTCAATCGCATCTTCGGAAGGCGGCAAATCGGGACTTCCCACGCCGAGGCTGATCACATCCAAACCTCGCTCATTCATCTCTGCAATCTCTTTCAATTTTTTTGAAAAATAGTATTCGCTTACCGCATTAATTCGTCTTGCCGGATCTATTGTCTTCATAATTCATAATTCATAATTTCTAATACATAATTCATAATTTTTAATTCTTTTCCTTATATTCCCCTAAGATTCGAAATTCCTTCGTTAAAGGACGAACTGCATCTAAACCCTGCTTGTATTTCAACAGGTTTTTGAAAGTCAAATCCACATAAAACAAATATTCCCATTCTCGTCCGAGAATCGGGAGCGATTGGATTTTTGTCAGATTGATATCATAAAATGAAAGGATTGTCAATACTTTAGATAAACTTCCCTCGGTATGCGGAAGAGTAAAAACGACGGATGTTTTGTCAATTTCCGAATCTTTGACCAATTCTTCGGCCAACCAACGATTGGCTATCAGCAGGAAACGGGTAAAATTTCGTTTGTTGGTTTCGATGCCTTCTTCCAAAACTTTCAAACCGTATAATTCAGCGGCGTATCGGCTGCAAATGGCGGCATGTCCTTGCAGTTTGTTTTCGGCGATATTCTTTGCGCTTAACGCCGTATCTTCTTCTTCAACAATCTTAATATGAGGTAAGGTATTCAAGTAATCGGCGCATTGCATCAAGGCAATGGGATGCGAATTGACTTCGACAATTGTTTTTATCGTATCTTCCGGCAGGGCGGCCAGACTATGGGAAATATGCAGTTTTTGTTCGCCTGCCACAACCAAATCGCTTTCGCGAATCAATTCGTAGTTCTGCAATAAACTGCCGGCAATCGTATTTTCGATAGCCATAATGCCGATTAAATTCGGATCTCGTCTCACCGTTAAAATTACGTCTTTAAACTGATTACAAGGTTGTATTTCAATTTCTTCCTTATAATTTTCTTCAAAATACTTGCGGGCGGCTATATCGTGATAAGCGCCTTTAATTCCTTGAATAGCTACTGTTTTCATATTGTTTGTTTTATTCAAAAAAAAATCCCGTCATTTTACTGACAGGATTTTTTATTTTTATTTTTTCTTAATTTCCGTTTTTATCATACAAAATCCTGTCTTACTTTTTATTAAAGTAAAAATAATAATAGGAATATGTAAAATAAAACCAATGCATCAATTACTTTTTGTAAAATAATGCTGCAAATATACAACTTTTTTTAATATTGCAAGCAATTATCGTGATTTTTTTAGCAACCGCATCAAAAGCTTGTGATTTTTTTGAGATACCCAATATCTAAGGCGGCTTTTTTCAAAAAAACAATAAGCGGCCAAAGCAAAAAACAGGTTCATTACGAAGTTATGTATGGCACAATAACAGGTGTGTTCTATCTCGCAAATATTTTCCAACTCACCAGCCGTTTTTCCATATTACTTTTAATATCCGTTACCACGTGAACACTGGTGTTGAAAAGAATTTCAAAAAGCGAAGACGAAATATATCCCTTGTTCTAAAAAGTTTTTTAGTCAGTGTTTTAGGTATTTGTTGGTACTAATCGTTTACATTTCATGATGCAAGATAGAAGGATAGCAGTTTCCCCTTGTTGTTACAAATCAAATGCCATATTGAAACCGTAAAACCAGCCCATAGTATTTTTACCGCACTTGGCAATACTCCGAAAATCAGTTAAAAAAATTTAAGGTGTTATAAAAAAATCATAGCATTTCAAACTTTTTCTTATCCATGGGAATGAAGATTTTATGCCCAAAATTATTTTTACTACCTTTGTACTCCAAATCAGAAACAAATAAAACATATAAACAATACGAGCAATGGCAGTAGAAATTAAAGAGTTAACATCAAGGAGCGAGAATTATGCGCAGTGGTACAACGATTTGGTAATAAAAGCCGACTTGGCCGAAAATTCGGCGGTTCGCGGATGCATGGTCATTAAACCTTACGGCTA
>WRFZ01000113.1 GCA_009778655.1 Candidatus Azobacteroides sp. | reverse complement strand
AAACCACCGTTTATTTTCAAACTAATTTCGAAGCAAATGTGTTGTGTATTAATTACAGATATACTTTCAAAGTTTACAAAAAAAAAATTCAAATATCTGTCACAACTCATTATTTTGAGAAAATCACCTGCGAAAAGACTCGTTTCCCGATAGGAACTCAATGAAAATTTCAAAATTCGGCATAAAAAAAATAAATAAAAGGCAATTTAATATTTTTTGTTAAAATTGGAAAATTTTAGAGCAAAAACACACAAAAATACTTGATATTTATTATAACAAATACTTGTTTATAAGCAAATATTACATTAATTTTGCTGGATATTAAAATCACTTTAGTCATGGCAAAAGAAATTAAATTGTGTTTGGTTTATCGAGATATGTGGCAATCGTCCGGTAAATATCAACCGCGCGCTGACCAATTGAAACAGGTTGCCCCGGTAATTGCGGATATGGGCTGTTTTTCAAGAGTCGAAACCAACGGCGGAGCTTTCGAACAAGTTAATTTACTCTTTGGAGAAAATCCCAATCACGCAGTTCGTGAGTTTACGGCTCCTCTTATTAAAGCAGGAATCCAAACGCAGATGCTCGACAGAGGATTGAACGGATTGCGAATGAATCCGGTTCCTTCCGATGTGAGAAAATTAATGTATAGAGTAAAATATGCGCAAGGAGTGAATATTACCCGTATTTTTTGCGGCTTGAACGATGTTCGGAACATTATCCCCTCCATTCAATATGCCAAAAAAGAAGGAATGATTCCGCAAGCAGCCTTGTGTATTACGTATTCCCCGATTCACACAGTGGATTATTATGTGAATATTGCCGAACAATTAATAGAAGCAGGGGCGAAAGAAATCTGTTTGAAAGACATGGCAGGTGTTGGTCGTCCGTACAGCATCGGACAGATTATCAAAGGAATAAAAACACGCCATCCGGATATTATCATTCAATATCACGGGCATACGGGACCCGGATTTTCCGTAGCCTCCATGATGGAAGCCGCTCTCAACGGCGTTGACTATTTGGACACGGCGATGGAACCGTTAGCTTGGGGAATGGTTCACCCCGATGTAATCACGATTCAAGCGATGCTGAAAGATGCCGGATTTTCGGTTCCCGATATTAACATGGAAGCCTACATGGAAGTACGTCGTCTGACTCAGTCGTTTATTGATAATTTCTTGGGATATTTCATTGATCCGAGCAATAAAATCATGACCTCTTTGTTGGTCGGCTGCGGACTTCCGGGCGGTATGATGGGTTCCATGATGGCCGATTTGAAAGGGATGCACAACGCCATCAATATGGCATTAAAACAGAAGGGCAAAAAAGAAGTTACATTGAATTATCTGGTAATTCAACTTTTCAAAGAAGTGGAAGCTATTTGGCCCATGTTGGGATATCCTCCTTTAGTAACTCCTTTCAGTCAATACGTAAAAAACATTGCCTTAATGAATATTCTATGCGATGCAAAAGACGAGCCGCGTTTTTCGATGATTGACAAAGACAGTTGGAATATGATTCTCGGGAAAATGGGAAGATTACCCGGCCCGTTAGCGCCCGAAATTATTGAATTGGCGAAAGCCAAACAATTGGAATTTTACGAAGGAGATCCGCAATCGGCTTTTCCCGACGAGTTGGACCGTTTCCGCAGCGAAATGCAAGTCAACAAATGGGACGAAGGCCCGGACAAAGAAGAATTGTTCGAATTTGCGATGCATGAACGTCAATATCGCGATATGAAATCGGGAACAGCCAAAACCCGCTTCAATCAAGAATTGGAACAGGCAAAAGAAAAAGCCGGCACACCGATTATGGTTAAGCGTCCGGTGATTGAAATTCCCATGTTTGACGTCGAAGAAGTCAAGAAGGAATACCCGTCCGCCAAACCGGTACATGCCCCTTGTAAAGGACAGGTAATTTGGCAATACGACTTAACGGATACTTCGACAGCGCCCTTTGAAGGCTCTATCGTTAAAAAAGGCAATAATCTCTGTTATATCCAAAGTTCTTACGGAATAGAACCGGTTGTTGTCGGTTACGAGGGAACAATCATCGGTACGTATGCAAAACAAGGGAAAGAAGTTCAAAAAGGAGAAATTCTGGCGTTTATCAATTGACCGAAAAAACTTATGCGGAAATCGCTAAAGAGAGGTTCGCATTTGTTTATATTATAACTCGAAAATAAAGTTACAATTTTTAGATTAAAAGCATTGTTTATGCAGCATAAAGGGGCTATTTATTTTATTTAGTCCCTTTTTGTTTTCCCAAAGCTCTTTCCCATTCGCTGCCATATGAATTGTATTTTTGCCCGGCTGCTTTTCTTATTTTCAACGATGTTATTGCATTAATTGAATTCAATTTAATTTTTGTAAGTTTCGGTTTATTTTTTGCACCGTTCCGGAACGATTCGACAAGGTTTATTCGGGTTGTGTCATTTTCAATTTATTTTTGAGATTATGAAGATACAGATTTTTTTTTATCTTGTATGATTTAGTCCAAAAAATTTCTATCTTTGCAACAATAACTTTATTACTCACTTTTTATTTATAAACGATATGAATTTAATGCAAGATATTATCAAGCGTGCTCAAGCTAACAGGCAACGGATTGTTCTCCCCGAAGGAAATGAAGAACGCACGCTTAAAGCTGCCGACCGCTTATTGGGAGATAAGGTCGCGGATATTATTCTGATCGGGAATCTTTCCGAAATTAAGAAATTAGCCGAACAATACCGGTTATCTCATATAGATAAAGCAACCATTATTGATCCGCTCAATCATCCGAAAAAAACAGCTTATGCCGATCTGCTGTTTGAATTGCGGAAAAATAAAGGTTTAAGCTTAGAGCAAGCGAAAGAATTAGTAAAAGATCCTTTGTATTTAGGCTGTTTGATGATAAAAAGCGGAGATGCGGACGGCGAAATAGCCGGCGCACGGAACACAACCGGCAATGTGTTGCGTCCGGCTCTTCAAATAGTCAAAACTCGGCCGAACATCAGCGTTGTTTCCGGAGCATTTCTGATGTTTGTACAAGATCATTCATACGGAACCGACGGCATTTTAGTCTTTGCCGATTGTGCGGTTTTACCGAATCCAACCGCCAAAGAATTAGCTGAAATTGCAGTAACTACGGCTCACACTACTCGCACATTAGTTGGCGTAGAGCCTCTCGTATCCATGCTGAGTTTTTCCACCAAAGGAAGCGCTAAACATGAATTGATTGATAAAGTGACAGAGGCAACCCGGATAGCAAAAGAGATGGCTCCCGAATTGTTGATAGATGGCGAATTACAAGCCGATGCGGCATTGGTTCCTTCGGTCGGAAAAAGTAAAGCGTCCGGAAGTCCGGTGGCGGGAAAGGCAAATGTCTTGATATTCCCGAATCTGGAAAGCGGCAATATTGCTTACAAATTAGTCCAACGGCTGGGAAATGCCGATGCTGTAGGACCTATCCTTCAAGGAATGGCAGCTCCGGTTAACGATCTCTCACGAGGATGTTCTATTGATGATATTTACAAAATGGTTGCCATTTGTGCAAATCAAGCGATAGGACTCAAATAAATACCCTTCTTTAAAAATATTTAGCTATGTCGGAAACAATCATAGAACCAATTGAACCCTTCGGGTTATCTTTAAAAGACAGAAAAAAATCGCTGTTCTCCAAGATCGGCGTAGTGGGAGCCGGCAAGGAAGGGCGGAATATAATCCGCTTAACTTCTTCGGCGGGATTAGATGTTACATTTATTGAAATCAGTCAAGAGCGAATTGATTTTTGCTTCAGAAGACTCAGTATAGGGTTGGATCAACGAATCGAAAACTGGGGTCTAACGCCTTTGGAAAAGAAAACGATCTTGGGACGAATAAAAGGAAGCGTTGATTATTCCGACTTAAAAGATTGCGATTTTGTAATCGAATGTATCCGTTACGACAAAGAGAAAGGGCGAGATACTCAAATGCGAAAACAAGCCTTTGAACAAATCGAGCAGGTAGTTTCACCGGACGCAATTATTGCCACTAATGCCACGACCGTAGTTATCAGCGAATTGGCTTCCGGACTGAAATATAAAGACCGTTGTATATGTCTCCATTTTCCCATCGCTCACCCCGATGCCAAATTGTTGGAAGTAGTCAAAGGCGCCTACACTTCCGAAGAAGTATATAATAAGGTACTTCTGTTTGCCAACTTAATTAAATATGAAACGATTGATGTTCAAGAGAGCAACGGCTTGGTCAGCATGCGGTTGATTGTCGTTCTTTTGAATGAAGCCTGTCAGATGGTAATGGAAAACATTGCCCGGATGGAGGATATCAATCGCTTGATGATTGTTGACTACGGGATGCGATTAGGTATTTTTCAAGTAGCCGACATCATCGGTATTGAAAAATTAATTGACTTAATGGAAGATATGTTCAATGAATACGGCGATAAGAAATACAAACCCAGCCCGGTTATTTGGCGGTTATTCCGTACAAAACAGTTGGGAATGCACGCCGGAAGGGGATTCTTTATTTACAAAGATGATAAAATAGTCGGTACTAACTCTTTTCTTTTATGAATCAGATTATGAAACGAATATTGGTATTAAACTGCGGCAGTTCTTCTATCAAATACAAACTGCTGGATATGGAAACTCAAAGCGTTTTAGCGCAAGGAGGCGTTGAGAAAATCGGACTGAACGGTTCCTTTCTCAAAATGACCTTACCCAACGGAAACAAAGTTATTCTGGAAGGGGAAATTTTAGAGCATCAAGCCGGTATCGAATACATACTGGGAGTAATCACAAGTAAAAAATACGGATGTATCCGATCCCTTGACGAAATAGACGCCGTGGGACATCGCGTAGTTCACGGCGGAGAAAATTTTAATTCCAGCGTCTTGATAACAGACGACGTCATCCGGAAAATTACGGAATGCATCGAACTGGCGCCCTTACATAATCCACCGAATCTGAAAGGAATACTTGCCGTAAAAGAGTTAATGCCGAATGTTCCTCAAGTATCGGTTTTTGATACGGCTTTTCATCAAACGATGCCGGATTACGTGTATCTCTACGGACTTCCTTATTCGCTTTACGAAAAATATGCCATTCGTCGCTACGGATTTCACGGAACGAGCCACCGATATGTCTCCGAAGAAGTTTGTCGTTTTCTGAATGTTTCCTATGAAAAGCAAAAAATCATCACTTGCCACATCGGTAACGGAGTCTCGATTACCGCGATTAAAGACGGCTGGTCGGTAGATACTTCAATGGGCATGACGCCGGTCGAAGGTTTGTTAATGGGAACCCGGAGCGGAGATGTTGACGCCGGCGTTCTTACATACATTATGGAAAAAGAAAATGTCGGTTCGCAAGCGATTTCGACGATTGTGAATAAATACGGGGGTATTTTAGGTATCTCCGGCGTTTCGTCGGATATGCGTGAAATTGAAGAAGCGATTCGAAACGGTAATGAACGGGCGGCATTGGCCTTGAAAACCTATAACTACCGAATAAAAAAATATGTCGGCGCTTATGCGGCGGCATTAGGAGGAGTTGACATATTGGTGTTTACCGGCGGCGTCGGAGAAAATGTGTGGATAACACGCTCCGAAGTGTGTAAAAACATGGAATTTATCGGAATCAAATTGGACGAAGAAAAAAACAAAAATGTTCGAGGCATCGAAGCCGTTATCAGTACAGATGATTCCCTTGTAAAAGTCGTTGTTATTCCCACTGATGAAGAATTGATGATTGCTTTAGATACGTTAAAAGCAATCGGCTGAATCTTAATAATTGTTACAAAACTATTACATACAGAGCATTTTAAAGATTATTAATAATAAAACCGACAATCTTTAACACTATTTACCGAAAATTATTCGTCCGGTATAAGAGAAAAGCCTTACCTTTGCACTGTGGTTTTTTCATAATAGTATTAGATTTAAGGTTAACAAAGATTGGATTAGGGAATTCGTGAGAATTCCCTTTTTCTTTTTAAATTCAGCCCTCGCAATCGGTTCGGATATATTCAAACAACAATCCACAACTATTCATATAAGAGCTGATACTTTTACGAGCTTGTTAAGTTGTCGTTGCAAACGGATCGCTAAACTCACGAGTTCCCAACTCGGCATCCAAACTGTAAAGTATGGAAAGATTATCGCCGATCAGACGGATTTTGGATAATATTCCATCAACGGTAGCCTCTTCTTCGATTTGTTCGTTTACATACCAGAGAATAAACTGATAGGTAGCGTGATCGTTTTCTTGCATAGCTACGGATGCAATGTGATTAATCCGTTCCGTTACGTGCTGTTCGTGCTGCAACACTTTTTCAAACACATCTTGAATACTCTTGAAAGCTACCGGAGGTACCGAGATAGCGGCAAAAGCCGGGGCAGCGCCTCGTTCAAGGATGTGTTGATAAATATGCGTTCCGTGTGCAGTTTCTTCTTGTGCCTGCACAAATAACCATTTAGCCGCTCCTTTGAAGCCGGCACGATCTGCATAAGCAGACATTGACAAATAAAAGTATGCCGAATAATATTCCGCATTTACTTGTTCACTCAGTGTTTTTAATACAACATCTTTAATCATAATATTTTTGGGTTTTAAAAAAACTTATTTTTTATCAATTGTAAAATTACAATCAAATTTTGTTCTTTACAAATTTCCGGAAGAATCGCAGCATACATTTAACATTTTTTTCACTACCGGCCGACAAAAAAGCAAATAAATAGAAAACGGGCTATTAGATTGTACCTCAGAAATGATAATTTATATAATAACATTTAGTCGTTTAGAAAATATTGGTTACCTTTGCTAAAAATATAATTTGCAATGACACAACTTACTTTAAAAAATGACATTGATGATTTACAGATGCGCACTTTGCTATACCTGCTTAAATCATGGAATATAGAGGTTGAACTAACGCAAAGCGGTAACAATAATTGGCACAAATTTGAAGATGTCGTAGCTGATGGTCTTGACAAAATGAGCATCTTTTACAAAACAGATATGCACAAATTTTCAAAACATGGTATTAAGTAATTTTGGAATATCCGTATCTGATGCCGCCAAAACCGATTCCATAGAGAATAACACAATAAAAATTCATAAAATTGTCGCACAATCTGAAATTTCGAATTTATGATTTTTCTTGAAACAAAAGAAGTTGTTAAACAATATGCCGCGCACTTGGCATTGAACCGGGTGAGCATCCGGGTTCCCGAAGGGAAAGTTTTCGGATTGTTGGGACCCAACGGGGCGGGAAAAACCACTTTAATCCGGATTATCAACCGAATCACGGCTCCCGATTCGGGAGAAGTATTATTCAAAAACCGACCTTTGGCGCCCGATGATATTTACAATATCGGTTATCTGCCGGAAGAAAGAGGCTTGTATAAAAAAATGAAAGTGGGAGAACAGGCGATTTACTTGGCGCGTTTGAAAGGTTTGTCGGCTGCCGAAGCGAAAAAACGATTGAAAGACCGGTTCGAAAAATTCGAAATTCTTTCGTGGTGGGATAAGAAATTAGAAGAACTCTCAAAAGGGATGCAACAAAAAATTCAGTTTATCATAACGGTTGTACACGATCCGGAATTATTGATTTTTGATGAGCCGTTCAGCGGATTTGATCCGTTGAATACCGAGTTGCTGAAAAACGAAATATTGGAATTAAAAGAAAAGGGAAAAACCATTATTTTTTCTACGCATAACATGGCATCCGTCGAAGAAATTTGCGATGAAATCGCATTAATTAACCGTTCGGAAGTTGTTTTGAGCGGTAATGTAGCCGAAATTCGTTCGCAGCATAAGAAATACATCTTCAAATTGCAAACCGAAAATGAACATTTATCCGTTAATCCGGATTATTGCGAAATCTTGGAAGAAGGGAAGTATTTCCGTAATCATTGGTTCAGAGTGCGGAATCTGCAGGATATATCCAATTCGGCTTTTCTATCCCTCTTGTTACAGAAAAACGAGATTCTTTCCTTTGAAGAAGAAATTCCTTCCATGAATGATATTTTTATTCAAACCGTTAAAAAAAAATAAACGATATATGAACAAAACGGGAATTGTTATACAACGGGAATATATGACCCGCGTTCGGAAAAAATCCTTCATCTTTCTTACGCTTTTAATGCCGATTCTTTTGGCGGGTATGGTTGTCGGAATTGTTTTTTTATCTTCGATCAACAATAAAAAAGCGAAAGTGATAGTCGTTGCCGACGAAACCGGCGAATATTTTCCGGTTCTGAAAAATACCGATCAATACGTATTTATTGAAGCAAAAGAAGGATTTGCGGACTTTCGTAAAAATTCCGACGAATCGGTTTACGCCACTTTGGTGATTACCGACGATTTATTGAAAAATCCCGAAGCCATCGCACTTTATTCGCACAAACAGGTGGTAAGCAGCGTTGAAAATACGGTTGCTTCTCAGTTAAATCCTTATTTAAGCGATAAAAAGTTAAACTCCTATCAAATTTCCATTCCCAATCTCAATCTGAAGAACATCATTGAAAACAGTAAGATAAATCTGAAAATAAAAACCGTTAAAACCGATGAAAGCGGAAAAGAGACGCAAACTTCGGCCGAATCCGCTTCAATCACAGGCATGGTTTTTACGTTTTTGATTTACATGTTCATCTTCGTATATGGAGCGATGGTGATGCAAGGCGTGATGGAAGAAAAAACCAATCGTATCGTGGAGGTTATCGTTTCTTCCGTTAACCCGTTCGACTTAATGATGGGGAAATTAGTCGGAATCGGTTTGGTCGGTTTGACGCAATTCGGGATTTGGGCATTGATCTTTCTGGGATTCGGTCTTTCGGGTATCGCTTTATCCGGCAGCTTCAGCCTGTTTCAATCAATAAACGGATTATTCGCGTCCGTCAATATGACGGAAGTCTGTTTTTACTTTGTATTGTTTTTTATCGGCGGTTACCTGATGTATGCCTCTTTGTTTGCAGCGATCGGAGCAATGGTTAACAGCCAAGAAGATACGCAACAATACATGATGCCGGTTACGGTTCTGATTCTGTTTGCGACTTATGCGGGGCTTTTCAGCGCTCAAAATCCGGACGGACCTTTAGCGTTTTGGTCATCCCTGATTCCGTTTACCTCACCGATTGTGATGATGGTTCGCATTCCGTTCGAAGTTCCCTGGTGGCAGATGCTTTTGTCGGTTGCTTTATTGGCGCTCACCGTGATTCTCATCGTTAAATTGGCGGCAAAAATTTACCGTGTCGGTATATTAATGTACGGCAAAAAACCGACGTACGGTGAAATTGTGAAATGGCTGAAGTATTGATGAATAGAAACGGGTAAATCGGTCAGCGAGCCGTCGCCAACCAATTGCACCATTCTTCCATTCCGGTATTTTTCAATGCCGACACTTCAAAAATTCGTAAATGCGGATTGACTTTCAGACAATTCTCACGGAGCGTATCAATACGGGTATTGAGATAAGGCGCCAAATCCGTTTTGTTGATGATACATACGCTCGCTTCCTTAAACATATAGGGATATTTCAGCGGTTTATCATCGCCTTCGGTGGTGCTGACAATGACTGTTTTTTCCGCTTCGCCCAAATCGAAAAGGGCCGGACAAACCAAGTTTCCGACGTTCTCGATAAACAGCAGCGCGTTTTCTTCCGGATTCAAATGCTTCAAAGCATGATTAATCATAGACGCTTCCAAGTGACAGCCGGTTCCGGTATTTACTTGAAAAACGGGAACTCCCGATGCCGCAATGCGATCGGCGTCGTTCGAAGTTTGTTGGTCGCCTTCAATCACATAAACAGGCTTCCGGTTTTTCATCTGCCGAATCGTTTCTTCCAACAGAGTGGTTTTTCCCGAACCGGGAGAACTCATTAAGTTCAGGCAAAAAATGTTTTTGGCTTCAAAATATCCGCGATTTCTTTCCGCCAAGAGATTATTCCGTTGAAGAATATCTTGTTCTACGACAATCATCCGGTTTTCCTCATGAGAATGAGAATGATCATAAGGATGTTCGTGATCCGATTCGTGATGATGCCGGTCTCCGCATCCGCAAGTTCCGCACATAATATAATTCTTTTATTGTTATTTTACTGTTATTGATTTAATTCTTAATTCTTTTCCTTTAACAATTTTTACCGCATACGAACCGCAAACGGGGCAGGCGGATAAGAGATTTTCTACCGGAAACAAATTCTCGCAATCGCCGCATCGGCCTTCTCCGGCAATTATTTGCCGGATGATACGGGCGTCTTCCAACAGACTTCCTTTTATTGCGCTTTCCAAAGCAAAATCCAAAGCATCCCAGTCAACTCCCGCCAAAGCGCCGATTTCCAATTCCAGTTCTTCTATCAAAGTTGCGTGATGGTTTCGCGCTTCCCGTTCCGCTGATTCCACAATGCTTTGCGCTACGGATAATTCATGCATGGATAATTATTTTATTTCCGATAAACGCCGGGCAGCGGCGACAACCAATTGTCCGACCGCAACTCCCCCGTCGTTACACGGAATTTGAGCGGGAAGGTACAAAGAAATATCGGAACATGCAAATAATTGTTGTATTTGCTCGGTCAACCGTTTGTTTTGAAAGCATCCGCCGGAAACAACGACTTGCTTGACGCCGGTTTCTTCGGATAACCGATTAACTTTCTCCGCAATCAATTTCGCCAACGAATTGTGAAATTCAGCCGCCATGATTGCCGTCGGAACATTTTCTTCCAAATCCTTCAAAGCGCTTTGAAACAAAGACCGAAATGAAATCAGATGACCGGATGTTTCCATCGGATAACCGAGCGTGCATGATTCGTCGGCGCATTGTTCCAACAGAACGGCAGCTTCAGCTTGGCGACTTGCCGTATCGCAAATTCCCGACAAAGAAGCAAATCCGTCAAACAATCGGCCGATACTTGAAGTGTAAGGCGAATGAATTTTTTTATTCATCAGCGCAATTACCGATTCGACCTTCTTTTTACCGATTCTGTTCAAAAAATCTTCCGGAAACGGCAATTGATAATGATGAAGATAAGCAACAGCCATTCGCCAAGGTTCCAGAGCGGCTTTGTCTCCTCCGGGCATCGGGACATATTCCGGATACGCCAAGCGGGTATAGTGTTTCCGATCGCACAAAAAGAACTCGCCGCCCCAAGCGGCTCCGTCATCTCCAAGGCCTGTTCCGTCCCAGACAACAGCGAGAACCGGTTGATTTAAATGATGTTCCAACATGCAGGCAACCGCGTGCGCATGATGATGTTGAACCCGTATTAACGGAATCCGGTTTTCCGAAGCCGTTGTTTCAGCGTGTATTGACGACAAATAATCCGGATGCAGGTCGCAAGCTAACAATTGGGGAGTGAAACGGAACAGATGCCGGAAACGGTTCATGGATTCGGTATAGAAAGAAAATGTTTCTTCGTTCTTGAGGTCGCCGATGTATTGGCTTTGAATAATCGTATCGCCTTTACTCAAAGCGAACGTATTTGTTTTTTCCGCCCCGAACGCTAAAATTCCTTCGGTGGAAATATCGGCGAAAAACGGTTCGGGAGCATAGCCGCGCGAACGGCGAATCAAGCAGGGGACATTTCCGCAAACTTGCAATACGGAATCATCCACTCGATTATGAATCGGACGGTTATGATGAAGGACAAGATCAACGGAATTTCCCAATTGTTGTTCCGCTTCTTCCGGAGTAACGATGATGGGGCGATCGTTCAGATTTCCGCTTGTCATCACCAACGCCGGTGAATGAATGTGTTGAAACCAATCGTAATGAATCGGCATATAAGGCAACATGCAACCCAACGTCCGCATTCCCGGATTCACGCCGGAAGCGATGGAAAACCGGTTTTCCGTCGGACGCTGTTTAAGCAGTACAATCGGACGACGCCAGGATTTCAGATTCTCTTCTTCCTCTCGATTGATAAAAACATAGGGTGACATACTTTCCGCGTCCTTAAACATTAACGCAAACGGTTTGGTATCGCGGATTTTTATTTTCCGTAATTTATTTACGGCCGATTCGTCGGTTGCGTCACACACCAAATGGTATCCGCCGACTCCTTTGACGGCGATAACCTTTCCTTCGTTCAATAAGCGGGCGCACAAATCCGTTATTTGCCGGTAATCGCTTTTTTCCTCTCCGTTTGCATCCCTGTAATAATACTTCGGTCCGCAACAGTTACAGGCTATCGGTTGCGCATGAAAACGCCGATCTCTGACGTCCGTATATTCGCTTCGGCAGACCGGACACATTTCAAAACCGGACATCGTGGTTTGTTTGCGGTCGTAAGGTAAATCGCGAATAATGGAAAAGCGAGGTCCGCAATGCGTACAGTTAATAAAAGGATATTGTATCCGGTGCGCTTGGTTTTTCCGGTCGTTCAAGCAATCTTCGCAAACGGCAATATCGGGAGCTACTTGCGTTACTTCTTCGGATTCGGAATAACTTGATACAATAGAAAAATCGGTAAATACTTTCTCCGATTCTCGCAATTCCCGAATTTCCATCCGATGAATCGAAGCGGTCGGCGGATGCTCGGAGCGGATTCGGCGAATGAATTGTTCTCGCTGTTCTTCGGAAAGTTCAGCGAAGATAATCACGCCGTTGTTCCGGTTGGCGACGCTTCCTTTTATTCCCATTTTCTCTGCCAAAAGATAAATGAAAGGACGGAAGCCGACGCCTTGCACCAAGCCTTGAACGGTTATTTCAAACAACATTTTCAGTCGGTCGTTTTATTCTTGTTTCGCTTACAAAGGTATTATTTTTTTTGAAATTTTTACCTTTGTCAAAAGAAAAGCAAGATAAGAAAACGAACCTTCTCAGTTTGTCGTTGCGGACAAAAGCGCCATGGCTTCAATCAGCATACTGCCGCTCAATTGTTCGGTCAGTCCGACGGGCGAACCCGGCTTTGTGCTCCAATCGGGACCATAGAGAACGGCCGGCTTGCCGGTACCCTGCGTCCATAAAGTATTGGCATTGTATTCAATGAATTGAAGATAACGTCTTTTAGCCGAAGCGTCCAAACGGTCTTGTTGAATTAATTCGGTAAAATAACGGATAAAGATGCCTTTGAAAAGTCCCCCGTCGCCGGTACCTTCGTTTTTCAATATCGAATTATTAACCAACGTACTAATAGTATAGTCGGCAGCTAAAACCGCATCGTTCAAATAAGCTCTTTCTCCCATGATTTTGTACAATTCAACGGCAGAACCTACGAAAGTTCCTTGATTGTAAGTAAATATCTGATTTTGAATAATACCTGTATTACTGTTGATATTATCGTAAACCATCCCGTTGTTGCTGTTAAACAGTGTGGACTTTTCCCAATTATAGATTTTGAGCGCCCACTCTTTGTTGCTTTCATCCCCAAATTCCTGATATAAACGAGCTGCCAGAATGCAGGCAGGTCCGTTTGAACAAGCATTCTTACTGTATTCCATACCGAGTTTCCAAGTAATGCCTCCGCCCGCATTGGAGTTCCATCCTTCCTTTATCCATTCCCAAACCTGTAAAGCGGCGTCTTTGTATCTCGCATCGTCAGTCGCATTATAGGCGCGAAGCATCGCCAAAGCATTCCACTCCATATCGTCATAATAATCATTACGAAAGGTATTTCCGTTACCGGCTTTTACTCCGTCATACCATTGATTGATATAGTTTAAGTAGAAAGCATCCTTGCTTCGGGTATAAGCATCTACCAACACATCCAAGGCATGTCCGTTCGGCCAGTATTGAAAGTTGGTATTTCCGTTGTTATCCGTATTAAAATATTTTCCCGTAGGATTCCAGAATGAATTTACCAACGACTTGCTGCTGCTGTCGGCAGCAGCAAGCCAATTGATTTGAGGCTCACTATTGGAGGGAGACGGATTATCATTATTTCCGCAAGTCACTAACAGTACCGGCGAAAGCAGTAAAAGATAGAATATTTTTATCTTTTTCATATAAAGAATTATTACTTTGTAACAGAATGAGTATAAGGTTGATCGGCCTGTAAATAAATCGTATAAGTAGCCGAAGTTCCATCGAAATCATCCATCAGCTTCCATTTATTATCCCATTGGCTTAAATCGGTCAATAATTTAAGATAATAATAAGAGGCCGGACTATCAGAGGTCGGCGGAGAATCCGTTTGATTCAACGTACCCCATTCGAGTTCCTTTTCGGCGTCGGCTCCTCCGTTTTCCTTAACGAACATTCTGAATTTGTAACGTTGGTCTCTTCCCCAGCTTTCCTGCGTGAAATTGACGGTTTGATCTTTCGCTTGGAACACTCCGTTTCCGATATAGGGAAGATCAAATAGAATCGCATCTTCCGGACTGAAATAGAAACCGATCCGGGTAACCAAAGTATAATCGCAGGCGCCGGTATTAAAGTCGAGCGAGATCATATAAATTCCATCGGTGGAAACGGTAGTTGTTCCGTCTTCTTTTATTAATCCGTCAGCCGTATAGAATTGACGGGGAGTCCCCGTAATGCCATCCGTGAAATAGAACGGTTTTCCCGCCGTCAGCTTGGTGTAAACTTCAAATTCTCCGCCGGCAACCGCTTTCATTTTCTGCGCTTTGGAAAGATCGCTACCGCCTTCCGAACCTTCTCCCGTTACATATACATCAACAGGCACATCCGCAAATCCCGCCAAACGGGTGATGGTAATGGTATGCTCTTGGTCGGCTTTCATGGTTTTCATTCCTTTTGTAGAAAATACCGTCCATTTGAAAGTCCCGGTTCCCGAAGAACCGATTCCCATCATTCCTGCAATTTTATCCATTTGTTTATGTGAAATTGTCGCAA
>WRFZ01000112.1 GCA_009778655.1 Candidatus Azobacteroides sp. | reverse complement strand
TCTGGAAAGAGGTCCTTACATCCTTGCTTCGGTATTGGACGAAAGCGTTTCTTCCGATCCGCTTCAATTGTCTGGACTGTTTATTGACCTCTTTGATTCCGAATTGCCAGTCTTGCAGAAAAAAACTGTCCGGCCGGGAGAGCATGCTTATTTGTACGATATATCGAAAATAAAGGATAAGAAAACTCCCGGTGTATTGTGTGGGGCGTCTCGAATATACGATGAAGTTTCAAAAGCGGATTTTTATTCGTTCATTGCTAAAAGTCCGATGAATACGACCAATGTCTCGCGTGTATTTTTGCCTCGGAAGCCGAAGACTGTTACGATAAAAGATCCGGCGGGAAACATTATTTCCGGTTCGGAAAGCAGATGGGACAAGTTGTCGCATACCTGCTTGATTCAATTTGAAAATAACCCCGAAGGGATAACCGTCGAGATCCATTGGTGATGGCGGTATCGGCTTTAATTTTTCCGAGTTCACTTTGATTCGCATTATTCGAATAAAAGTATTATCTTTGCAGATATTCACATTATAAATGTTGGTATTATGGATTTATCTGCATTAGAAACGGTGGTTTTTGATCAAAAAGAACTTTTCGCCAAGGAAGATACAAGTGTTCCACGCGCTATTGATTATGATAATTATATTGGAACAGAACAAATTGTTGTGATTTCCGGAATTAGACGCTCCGGAAAATCAACCCTGCTGCGTCAATTTGCCTCGCATTTTACCGGTTACCGTTACTTGAACTTTGATGACGACCGACTCATTCGTTTTGAAGTGGACGATTTCTCGAATTTAATGCTCTTATGGCAAAAGCAGGGAGATTTCAATACCGTTTTTTTAGATGAAATTCAAAATGTATTTCAATGGGAACGCTTTGTACGCCGTATTTACAACGAGGGTTATAAAGTTTTCATAACAGGTTCAAATTCAAAACTTCTGAGTAGCGAACTCAGTACGCATCTTACCGGCAGGCATAAAACCATCGAACTTTTTCCGTTTTCGTTTGTGGAGTTTTCAGTTATGAAAAAAATAGCGTATGAAAACATAAAGACGACTCCGGAAAAGGCTAAATTGCTTGCTGCCTTTGATGAATATTTGTTGGAGGGCGGTTTCCCGTATTATTGCAAAACAAAAGAAAAAGATTTTCTGACCTTGCTTTATGACAATATTTTATACAAAGATGTGCTTTTCCGTTTTACTATTCGTGATAAACGAAGTTTCCGAGAATCAGCTAATTTTGTTTTAACCAATATCGGGAAAGAGTTTAGTTATGAGAATATTGCTAAAACGTTGAATATTAAAAGCAGCTCAACAGTCAAAATGTATTTGGATTATATGGAGGAAGCTTATTTAATTTTTACTTTGTCTAAATATGATTTTTCGTTAAAAAAACAATATACTTCCAATAAGAAATTGTATGTTATTGATAACGGTTTACGAAATAATGTGGCGTTTTCTTTTTCGAGCGATAAGGGGCGGTTGCTTGAAAATGCTGTATTCCTTGAACTTAAAAGACGTGGAGGGAATATTTATTTTCACAGAGATAAAAAGGAATGCGATTTTCTTATTCAACAGGGAACGCGGATAACCGAAGCCGTTCAAGTTTGTTATGAACTGAATGATGAGAATAAAGACCGAGAAATGAAAGGTCTGCTTGAGGCGATGAATTATTATCAATTGGAAACCGGGACGATCATAACCCGGAGCCAATCATCAGCAGAAACTTTCGCAAATAAAAATATCCGGATTGTACCTTCGTGGAAATGGTTTACGGGGAATACAGAGTAATATTTTTCTCTATCGCTTAAACTTGCGCCAATGCGGGGCGTCGTCTGTTTTCTTTTTTGTCGGTTTGTTTTTTTTTATTATTTTTGCACAGAAAACAAATGTAACTTTATATGGAAAAGAGAAGCTTTAACTTATGCGTATTATTTTTATTGTTAACGACCGCATTCACATTTGCACAAACAAAAAAATCCGAGTTTGAAATCAAGGACGGTCAATTTCTACTGAACGGAAAAGCCGTTTCGCTGCTTTCCGGAGAGATGCATTATTCCCGTATTCCTCATCAATATTGGCGACACCGCTTGCAAATGATGAAAGGAATGGGATTGAACACTGTGGCTACTTATGTTTTTTGGAACTTCCATGAGCCGGAACCGGGGAAATGGGATTTTAGCGGCGACCGTAATTTGGCCGAATATATCCGAATTGCCGGAGAGGAAGGTATGATGGTTATTCTTCGTCCCGGCCCTTACGTGTGCGCAGAATGGGAATTCGGAGGCTATCCTTGGTGGTTGCAAAACGTGGAAGGATTGGAAATCCGGCGCGATAATCCGGTTTTCCTTCATTACACCGATTTGTATATCAAACGCCTGTATCAAGAGGTAGGTGATTTACAAATCACTAAAGGCGGACCGATTATTATGGTGCAAGCCGAAAACGAGTTCGGTTCGTATGTGTCTCAACGAAAAGATATTCCATTGGAAGAACATCGCCGCTACAATGCCAAGATAAAACAACAATTGGCCGATGCCGGATTCAATGTTCCTTTGTTCACTTCCGACGGGAGTTGGTTGTTTGAGGGCGGCGCAACCGAAGGCGCTTTGCCTACCGCCAACGGCGAGAGTAATATTGCCAATCTGAAAAAAACAGTTAATCAATACCACAATGGAGAAGGGCCTTATATGGTGGCGGAATTTTATCCGGGCTGGTTAGACCATTGGGCGGAACCTTTTCAGTTAGTAAGCGCTTCGAAAATTGCACGCAAGACGGAAGAGTATTTGCAAAACGATGTTTCTTTTAATTTTTACATGGTTCACGGAGGAACGAATTTCGGATTTACTTCCGGCGCTAATTACAATGAAGAACATGATATTCAACCGGATTTAACGAGCTACGATTACGATGCTCCGATCAGTGAAGCGGGTTGGGTTACACCTAAATACGATTCGATTCGCAATGTGATCAAGAAATACGTTTCATATTCGGTGCCCGAACCGCCGGAAGCGATTCCCGTCATTGAGATTCCCTCTATTCCGTTGACTAAAATAGCCGATGTACTCAGATATTCGGGAACGCAACCTAAAGTTCAAAACTCCGGGCCTTTGACTTTCGAGCAGTTGAATCAGCCTTACGGTTATGTGCTGTACGAACGGAATTTTAATCAGCCGATTAGTGGAACTTTGGAAATTAAAGGTTTGCGTGATTATGCCGTCGTGTATGTGAACGGAAAGCAAATCGGCGAATTAAACCGGTATTTCAAAAACTACAACATGGAGATTGATATTCCTTTTAATGCCAAATTGTCTATTTTGGTTGAAAATATGGGACGAATCAATTACGGCGCACAAATTATACACAACACAAAAGGAATTATTTCTCCTGTAATAATCAACGGAATAGAAATCGAGGGCGATTGGGAGATGACGCAATTGCCGATGAATCAAACGCCGCAAATGAATTTCCTCAATAATACGCCGGCTAATGCGCAAGCGCTGAGTAAAAAACCGGTTGTTTATGAAGGAACGTTTCAATTGAAAGAAACCGGCGATACTTTTTTGGATATGTCGAAATGGGGAAAAGGCATAGTGTTTATCAACGGTATCAATATCGGACGTTATTGGCATGTTGGCCCGCAACAAACGCTGTACATTCCGGGCGTTTGGTTGAAAAAAGGCGAGAACACAATCGTGATTTTCGAACAGCTGAATAAAGAGCCGAAAACCGAGGTCAGAACAGTGAAAACGCCGGTGTTGTATTAGTGACAAGTGACAAGTGACGAGTAACGAGTAACGAGTACTTGCTACCAATTACTCGTCACTTGTCACTCGTCACTATTTCCTCCGCTGAAGGCGGCGGCGATTGAGTTCCCCAATTTCGGTTGGCTTTATCGCCCATGACCAGCGCCAATTTACCTCCGTTGATGATATCGCTGTGGCTGAACCAAGGCTTATTCCATTCGATGCCGTTCAATGTGGCCGATTGGATGTATTTGTTATCATCCGAAGCGTTTGACGCTTCGATTTCAAAGATTTTTCCGTTGCTTAACCGGATTTTTATGTGATTAAAAATCGGACTGCCGATATTGTAAGTGGGAGAACCGGGGGTAACCGGATAAAATCCCATGGAAGAAAAGACTACGAAAGCCGACATTCCTCCGCCGTCTTCGTCGCCCGGTACGCCCATTAAATCGTTGCGAAACCATTGCTTCAACAGGGTACGGATTCTTTTTTGCGTTTTCCATGGTTGACCGGCGTAATTATATAAATAAGGAATATGGAGAGACGGCTCGTTGGCCATGGAGAATTGTCCTACATTTCCCGTCTGGTCGGGAAGTTGAGCATAAAATTCAAATTTACTTTTTCCAAGCGGTTGACGAAACGTTTGATCCAAGTTATTCGCAAATGCTTCGGGAGAACCCATCAACCGAATCAAATCAGCCGGATTATGAGGTACATCCCACCGATAAATCCACCCATTGTTTTCATCGTAATATTCTCTGGCGCCGAGGCCGCCGGAAAAGGTATAATCAAAGGGTTGAATGAAATTGCCTTCACTATCTTTCGGATGGAAAAAACCGGTTTCCGGATTGTAGAGATTGCGATAATTGTACGATCCTTTCAAAAAATAAGCGTAATCCTCGCTTTTTCCTAATTCTTTAGCGATTTGCGATAAACACCAAAAATCGTAACTCGTACCCAAGGTGACGGCTACCGGTTGTCGTTTCTCAAAATTATGCGTTTCGCGGATGTATTCTTTTTCTCCCGGTTTCAATGCCGGATAATACCCTTTCTCATGATAAAAAACATCAATTTCCGTGTTGGTAACTTTTGTCCACGGCAGGAATGATTTTTGAGTTAAAGCTCCTTTGCAAGCTTTATAAGCTGCCGCTAAATCAAATCCCCTCAATCCTTTACAATAGGCGTCCCAAATACAGGCGACTGCGTGATTGCAGTTCATCAAGTGGGCATCGCCGGCAATTTCCGGAAAGGTAGGCATCCAACCGTCGGGACTTTGTTGAGCCATTCGGATGTAGGAATTAATCATATTAACTTCCCGATCCGCTTCAATCAAAATACGCAGAGGGTGAACTGCCCGATAAGTATCCCAAATCCAATCATCGGTATAAAACGGTTTTCCTTCATCGGAATGTACTTGGCGGTCGGTTGCACTGTAATAGCGACCGTCTTCCGAGATGTTGATCATTCGCTCACAGGTACGGTAGAGCGAGGTGTAAAATACGGTTTTTTGATTATCGTCGCCGCCTTCCACTTCGATTTTTCCCAACGTTTCATTCCATACATCCCGGCCGATTTTGGCGATTTCGTCCACGTTATAAGTATTTATTTCCCGTCTCAAATTTTTCTCGGCTTGTTCGCTGCTGATGAAAGAAATGCCGTAACGCAGATTGATTTGCTTCGACCGGAAAGTGAATACGTAGGCTTCGTTTCTTCCGGTCGCAGCGGTTAATTTTTCAACGGATGAAGGCGTTTGTTCGGTTTCAAAGTAGGCGTAAATTAAGGTTCGTCCGTTATCAATTAATTGGTAGCCGGAGATTCCTTTTTTATCGGTTTCCAATTTTCCGTTTCGTGTATTGATAATTAAGCGGTTGGTATTTTCTTTCTCAAATGAAAAAGCATACAATCCCGATTGTCGGGAAGGAGCAAAATCCGCTTGTATATTCTCCTCGTCCAAATAAACGGAATACCGATAGGGAGTTATTTTTTCTTTATCATAAGTATATCTGATAATGGCTTGAGCGGGCGATTCCGTTCCGTTTACCGGACTGATATTAAAAGCCGAGCTTCCCCGATGGGTTGTTACGGCAACCGGAAGACCGGCTATTTCATCGGATGTATAATCGGAGCGTTCCGGATAAACCCGAAGCATACTGTACGGCAAATGTACGGTAGGGTAGGTCGGTACCAGTAAATGGCTGATATTTCCCATATATGGATTGACATAATCTACCGGCGTTTTTTCATCTTGCGGATTGCTGCGACAATTTGCAACGGGGAGAGCGGTTAACAGAACAAATAAAACAGAACGAAAGAGAAAATGGTTTTTCATGGGTGAATATGTATTATTTTTTTATCAATTTACTTTGATAAATTTGATTTTCTTGGCGAATGGTCAGTATGTAAATACCGGAAGCATATCCCGAAAGATCAATAGTCGAATCGGTTTCATTGTTTTTTTTTTCTAAAATGCAATTCCCGACGCTGTCGTTAATAGTGATTGTCCCGGTCGGCGGAGCAAGAATTTGGAAAAGACCGTCCGACGGATTGGGATAGACCGTTATTTCGTTTTTATTAATTGCAGGTATTGAGGTATATTTTCTGAATACGAATTTATCGAAATTCACATTTCCGAGCGGATAAAAATTAAGGGTATGAATTCCCTTGGATAATGTAATGCCGGATACGGTTACCACAGGCAAGTCGGTAATCGCAACGTAAGGAGCCGTGTATCTTCGCGGGTTCGTATTTTTATACCAATCAAACTCGATGTAAAATCTTGTTTCCGGATTTTGATTGGCGGCTCCGATCGTAAAATCAATATCATATATTCCATCTTCCAAGACTTCGAAGGTGTAGTTGATGTATTCTTTTTCCGAAGTGCCGGTTACATAATATGTTCCGTTCCGGCGATTTTCCCCGATGACAATATCTTCATTTTTTCGAAGCGTTCCGGAGTTGTATCCTTGTTCATTGCTCCAATAGGCAATTCCTTGCCCGCCGGAATTAAAATCTTCCGCTTCGATGGTATCGTTAGTAGTTCTTAAAATATCTAAATAAGGACTTCCTTGATCTTTGGTTTGAACAACGGTTCGGATGGTTCCGTCTTCGTTAAAAAACAGCGAGTCAACGCAAATGCATCGCAACAACCCGGTTCCGGATAAATCGGCTGTGTGATAGAATGCCCACCATTGTCCTTTATACTCGACGACTGAACCGTGGCTGGTATCGCAAGTGGTCGGTCGCAGGTAAACTCCTTTGTGAGACCAAGGCCCCAAAGGATTGGTACTTGTGGCGTACCTTAATTGATTAGCGCCCGGATTGTTATCGGAATACGTTAAGTAATAAATTCCGTTTCGTTTGAAAACCCAGGTCGCCTCGTGAAAATCGTATAATCCGGTCATGGATTGAAGCTCTCCGTCCAACTCAATCATGTTGTCTTTCAATTTAGCGCCGAAGCAACGGTTTCCTCCGCCGTAGTAGAAATAAGCTTGTCCGTCGTCGTCAATAAAGACGCAGGGATCAATTTCCCCCGATTCCGGGAGTCCGATCAACGGATGATCGAGAATCGTAAAATCCGAAGCCGGTTGATCGCTGACCGCAATTCCGATTTTCCAATTGCTGTTCCAAGGGTCTTTATCGGGGTGCGGAAAATAGAAATAATATTTACCGTTTTTATAGGCGCAGTCCGGCGCCCACATGAATGTGGCGTTATCAGCTAAAGGCTGTCCCCAAGGGACATCTTTGGCTTCCAGAATCTGACCGTGATCAATCCAGTTAATCATATCATCAGTCGAATATACGTGATATTTATCCATCCGATCGCAACCGCGAGGCGGAGTTATGTCGTGAGAAGGATATACATAGAGCCGTCCGTCTTCCCAAACGTGAGCCGAAGGGTCTGCCGTATAAATATCTCTCACGAAAGGGTTCCCTTGTCCGCAAACGACGGATGAGATGAATAACAAGATCGGAATCAAATGCGGTTTCATGATGACAAAAATAATTAAAAATTATGAATTATGAATTATAAATTATAAAAGCGTTGTTTGAAACAATTCATAATTCATAATTCATAATTTTTAATTGGTATTTACTTCGTTACAATCAGTTTCTGAGCATAGGTTTTTCCACCGATTTCTACTTGTAGAATATACATTCCGGGAGTAACATGGATGTTGTAGTATCCTTTGCCGACTACGTTGAGGTCGAATACTTTTTCAACTTCCTGACCGGCGATGTTCACTAACGTACCTTTAGCGTTTCCTTTCAGATCGCCGAAATCAACACCCAAAATACCGTTGGAAGAGCCGATGATATGGATACTTGGTTTCACGGCAATAACCGACGGAGTTTGAATACCTGTAGGATTAGGACCGAGATTGGAATCGTCGTATTTGTCTCCCGTAGCAACCAAAGTCGGAGCTGCCGGAATAGAACCGTCTGAAGCAATCGGATAAGGTCGTTCGAACAAATCAAAATTCCTTTCACCATAGAGTTCCAACAAAGCGGGGTCGCCCAATTGGGTTACCGTGCTGTTTTCTTCCAGCAGGTAATAGGGCATTCCGTACGACTTACTTTGCCTTACTCCTTGATCGAAATTAATGCCGGGTTGCGGGAACGTGAGAACAATATCCATTAGCTGCGCTGTCTGTGTCGGATCGGCGGATACATCTTTATACATTCTAACGTTGGATATGGTGGGGATATCCGGATTATCAACGGGGACCACTCCGCTGTCGTCGCCGGAAATAAACCCGATCAACGAGTTTTTAACAGTCAGTTGTTGAGCATAGTTTGGAATCGCGCGTATATCTTGAGTTCCTTCATTATTTTGAAAAGTATTTCGTGCAAAAACAGAGTTAAAGAGATTCAGAGATAATTGTTTTGCTCCTGCAGGAGTAATTCCGAGGCTATTTCCGTCAAATCCTCCGCCATTGCCTGAATTGCTTCCTATGTTTTCGACGAAAAAACTGTTAACAAACGTATAGGTACAAGGACCTCCCTGTGTCCAAATAGGCGCTCTCCCGTCATGCACAACTTCATTTTTCGCTACGGTAGAGTTAATAAAAGTTACATTAGTCTCACCCGAATTCATGATAGCCGGGGAGTGACTCCAAGATTGATTAGCGACAATCCCGCAGGATTCAAAAGTGATCGCGCCGCCGGTTATCCAAAATGCGCCGCCTTCGCTTTCGCCACCATCAATAGGATTACCGTCATAGTCTAATAATGTTGTACGTCCGTCATCCCATTTACCGGCTTTGTTATCGCTGATAACCGTGTAGTAGAAATAATGTGTACCCGTTCCGAAAAGACAAAAAGCGCCGCCTCTTCCGCCAATGGATTGATTGCTCGTTATTTTACAATATTCATGGGCGATGTTAGTATTGCCATCCGCGAACAAATAACCCGCACGACTTTCGGTACCATTGCCGTATGCAACATTATCGGAAGCCTCGCATTTGATGAAAGTTACCGTTGTCGTAGTCCCGGTTGCCTCTCCCGTAATGAAAAAAGCGCCGCCTCGACTTGCTTTGTTATCATCGAACCAGCAGTCATTAAACTCGACTACACCGCCGCCATAGATTCTGGCCACACCGCCGTCCGCCGGGTCGCTTCCCCAACCGTTACCACCGGTAAAGCCCAGATTTTCGAAAACCAATTTGGCTCCGTCAATCACTTCGGGATAAATTTCAAACAACCGAGCGTTTCCGCCTCCGTCAAAATAGGCGTTTCCAACTCCTCTGAATGTTACGTTTTTTTCAACAGGAACCATAGCGTTTATTGTTACCACCCCATTAATGAGGATAACGTCTCCTGTTTCCGCCTCTGCCAGCGCCGCCGTCAATTCGGTATCCGTAGCGCCATTGGGAATAGTAATTTCAGTAGCCTTTACATTTACGGCTAATGCCATCAGCGCCACCACTGTAAATAACCTTAAAAAGTAATTTAATTTCATAATAAAAACATTTAAAATTAGTAATTAATAAATATGTAAGTTGTAAGTTGTAAGTTGTAAGTTGTAAGTTGTAAGTTATAAGTTGTAAGTCAGATGTTATTTATCACTTATTACTTATCACTTACTACTTATAACTCGTCACTTGTCACTCGTCACTTTTTAAAAAATTCTCTCGTATATTGTAAATAATCGGTTCCGAATTCTGTCACCGGTTCCAGATTTATTCCGGAGGCAAAATCGTTCCAATTGTATATCATGATAATCCGACTGTCGCCTGCATTGCGTTTGGCTACATTCGCCCATTTTTGATACGGATTTTCGGTAAAGCTGCTGAGATTGTATTGAATCCCGGTTTCGGAGGAACTTATCACATAGGCTTTACCGTTTTTCCAACGCGGAATCAAGTAGCGGTCGCTTCCGGGCGTATTCACCCGATCGTCAAAACCCGGTTGTACGGTCGGGATATATTCTTTCCCCAAAGGCTTCATACGATCCTGCCAATACCGGTAGTTGTAGTCCAGATAAGAATACTGGGAATAGAACCGGTCGTAGTTGTTATGCGAAATGTCGGTAATAAAGAAAGCGTCGAAAGGCTTGATGGAATCGGCTCTCACAGTACCGTCGCTCGGCCCGTTATAACCGTTTGCGGCATTATAGCCCCAGTGTTCGGGCGATGTCCATCCTCCTCCGAGTTCCGCCATTATCCACAGATTGTTCCCGATGGTTTCTGAACCTTTAAGAAAAGTGACAAAATCGTTCAAGCGAGGTATCTGAACGGCATTGGTAAAGTCGCACAATATCATTACCGGTTTACCGTCGGATTTCTTATAGGCAAAATCACGTTGCATCACGAATGTATAAAGCGAATCTAACTCGAAGCGTAAGGAATCCATCTGCACCCGGTTCAATTGCAGGGTATCTTTCGCCATGAAGCGATAACTCGGGTCGAAGCGGATGACTACTTTCGGACGCGCATTATCCTGTGCATACAGTTGTTCCCAATTGGTCAGAATGGTATCGTTGAGGCCGTGTCCTCCCCAGCTCAGAACAAAGAAGTCTATACCGGCTTCTTTTCCCCAATCCAAGTGTTGCCGCAGTACATCTGCGTCTTGTCGAAGGTCGTATTCGCCCAATACGGGGTGTCCGGTATAAAGTTGATGAGCGCGCTTTCCGGCGTCCCACCATATATCAGTATAGAGGGTATCGCGTAATTTGACATCGTAGGCAACGCCTACTACATAGTCTTCCGTTACGGGTACATCCGGAATATCGTAAACATATTCGTCGGTCGGAAATTCATATACATTCGGTTTATCCTCGCAGGCAATAAAAACCGGCGCGAGCAAGACCAAAATACTTAATATAGCGAATATTTTTTTCATATTTTATTTCAATTTATTTATTTACACGATTCATTGCTTGATTCGGAAGCGGATAAGGGAATGCAGCGTATGCTTGGCTTCCCATCGGAGGCGCAGGCAAGCCGGGATTATCCGCCGCAAAAATCAGACGGAACGTTACGCGGTCTTGCACATCATGCAAGGTATTGTCATACAGATAATTTTGAATGGCGATTTGCGTTTCCGCCGTGTTGATTCTTCGTTCTCCGCCGGGATAAGGCAAGCGTTCTGGAATAAATGCCCAAGTCCCGCTCACATAGCCGTCGTTCTGATCGGCATTGAAATTCGGTTTGAATTGAATCAATTCTGTACGGCGCAGGAGTATCCACGCATCAATGTTCTGACCAAACAAGGAAATCCAATGTTGTACGACGATTCGTTTCAGATTGTCTTCTTCGCCACCCAGTACGCTGTTGGTAAATCCGCCCAGAAAATCAAGGAAATCAGACGCCAGTACTCCCGGCGACTCGAGGTCGGTCGGAGTACTCCATTTAATACCCGGAAAATCCTTGTATGCATCAATTATGGCTTGCGTAATGTTGCTGTTCAGAGCGCCGGAATATTTCAGACAACGGGCGTCAATGCCGTCGTAATAATATTGTTCGGCTGTTTTGTTGCCTGTCCAAAATCCTTTCAAGCTTGCTTCGGCGCGAATGAAACAGAGTTCGGGATAAGAAAAAAAGTAATAACGACCGTCTGATCTGAGAAATTCCTGACCGATGGTGGCGTAATTGGGATAATCATCTACGTTCGCATACGGGCTAACCCAACCGCTCGGATAAGTATAATTCGTCGGAGCTCCCATCGAATTGGGACGTCCCAAATAGATGTCCGGTACCGGCCGGGCACGGGTACCGCCGTTTCCCTCTTGAACATAAACCGACAAAACCGGGTCATTGTAGGTACCGGGCTTAATCCACATCATCAACGATTCGTGAAGTACCGGCAGGTTTCCCAACTGGTTTTTCTTTTCTGCCGCCGTCATCTGATCCACAATGAAAAACAACGGATTTTTTGTATTCTGATCGCTGTTGTCGAAAGTCATATAGAAATTACCCGTATTATTACTTATGAGCAAACCGTTTTCCGCATTGTTTAATTCTTCCGCTACTATGGCTTTGGCTGTTGCAGCCAGCGGTTGCAACCACGATTTGTCCGGATGGTTCACGTCACAATCGGCAATTCGCATGGCTGTCCGCAGGCGAATGCAATGAGCGAACTGTGCCCAACGAGTCAAATCGGATTGCAGGAACGGCTCGGCTGCCTTCGGATATTTATCCGCGGCGTTTCCTACGTCAATAGCCTCGTAAGCCTCTTTCAATTCCGCCAAAATACCGAGATAGACATCTTCTTCCTTATCATATTTTGCCGTAACATTGGCGTTGCAGGCATCCGTATAGGGTATGGGGCCATAACAACCTACCAATATGGAAAATACATACGAGCGCCAAATTTTGGCTATTGCTACGCGGTTTTTGTATCCGACGTTATCGCCGTAGTTATCAATAATATTAAACAAAGGGGTCAATGACTTGGAGTAGAGATCGTTCCAAATAGCGTCGGAAGCTCCGTCCGCTGAAAAGTGCGGAGCGCCGCCGCCTTCCACCGCCCACATTTGACCGTAATTGCCGAAGACATACCAATTGTTTGCACGAGTTTCGCCATATTGAGCTCCTCCTATTGCCCGGAAAGTAGTTACCGGGCTTAGACCGAATATAAATTCCGGTTCGGCAGAAGTGAGACGATTCGGGTTGGTGTTGATTTTTTCAAATCCGTCCGTACAGGCGCCCATTGTCAGTAAAGCGACAAAGCCTGCGATAATTGATAAATATTGTTTTTTCATCTTCATAACATGAGAATTAAAATGAGATTGTAATATCAAATCCGAAAGTAGTGGAAGGAGGCATAGACCCGGATTCCATCCCTTGTCCGTTCCCGGCATTCAGAGCCGCTTCGGGATCAATTCCTTTCGGGGTTTTCTGATAAAGAATCCATAAATTACGCCCGACTGCGGAAACACGTGCATTACTCATTTTAATTTTGGAAATCCATGATTTCGGAAAATTGTAACCGACACGCAGTTCCCGTAATTTAATGAAAGATGCGTCGTAAAGCACTTCGCTGCAAAAACTGTCGGCAAAGTAACCCACGTTTCCGGGCCACAGATAACCCGTAAATTTTTGCGGCACATAGTTCGGATCAATGGGATTCATATCGTTAATGTTGTCGTATTGCGTCGGATCATAAATATAGGCGTTGGGAAGCGTAGTACCGCCCCAAAGGTCGTCGGCTCCGCCCGATTCACCCATAATGATGGTTCGCATCCAATATGATTCCTTTTCTTTTTCGTTTCCGCTGATTACTCCGTTGCGTATGGCTTGCCTCATGGTTCCGGAGTAAAGTTTACCGCCTTTTTTCATGTCAAATAAAACGTAAGCGTCAATGTTTTTATATTTGAAGCGGTTAGCAACGCTGAACATATAATCGGGATTGAAATTCCCCAAATAAGCGTTATCCACCTTGACGGGATTCCCGTTGGACGTTACCATCCGGCGTCCCTGTTGGTCGGTTACCCATTTGGAGCCGTACATAGAACCGTAGGGCAGTCCGACGCGAATCACGTTATAGAAGTCGAAAATCTGACCGAGTTGGATTTGATCAAGCCCCGGCACCATACTTTTGACTTCGGAATTGTTTTTTGTAAAATTGAAATCCAAGTTCCATTGAAAGTCTTTCAGTTGTAAAGGCGTGGTATTCACTGCAATTTCCCATCCTTTGTTCTGAATTTCCCCTGCGTTAAACATCCGTTTTGTATAGCCGGACGAATAAGACATATCGGCTTCCACAATCTGGTCGAACGATTTGGATTTGTAGTAAGTAATATCGAAATTCACCCGGCCCTGAAGGAAACGTATCTCGGCGCCAAGTTCGAGCGAACGGGTGCGTTCCGGTTTCAGATTGTTGTTAGGCAGTGTAGTCGGGAAAGAGACGTATTTATATCCGCCGAAGGTATTGCTACTGCCGAGGTCTAAGTAAGGCAATAAACGATAAGGATCGGTGTCGTTCCCTACTTGGGCGTAAGAAGCGCGAAGTTTTCCGTAGAATTTTTCGGAAGGAACTTTCAGCATTTCGGTGGGTATCCACGATATACCGACCGAAGGGTAAAAATACGAGTTATTTTCTTTGGGTAGCGTTGAGCTCCAGTCGTTACGTCCGGTAAGTTCCAAATAGATAAAATCCCGGTAACCGGCAGATACCTGTCCGTACAGACCGTTGATGCGTTTTCTCCAAAGGATGTCTTCGTCCGATTGGGGAGGGTCGTTGCTGTTGGAAATATGCGGAAACCCCTCTTGTTTCAAAGATTGCACTTGTGAATTGAGCCACGAGTTTTTCCAATCCAACCGACTGCCGCCCAGGTTCCCAAAAATAGAAACAGCATCATTAAAGAAGTGTTTATTAAAAATCAACAACCACTCATAATGGGAAT
>WRFZ01000111.1 GCA_009778655.1 Candidatus Azobacteroides sp. | reverse complement strand
TCACTCCGCCGGTGTATTGCGTTTGGGCGCGTTGAAAATCCTCCGTCGCTTTTACATTAGCAATTTCCAATACTTTAATACCTGTCAAATCCGATTCGTATTTAGCTTCTGCCTGTAATTTCGATGCTTCTGTCTGTAATTTCGATGCAATAATTTGTTGTTTTTGAGCCAGTAAATCCACACTATCCAATTCGGCGACCAATTGACCGATTTTAACAGAATCGCCTTCATCCACATACAATTTAGTGATTCGTCCTAAAATCTTAGCGCTTACCGATATATCGTCCGATGTTACATACGCGTCGTCTGTTCTCAAATAACTTGAATAATTTAAATACCATAGAGTTCCTCCTACAATTATCACAATTGCCACGATAGTAAGAAGAAGATACATCCTCCAATTTGTCTTAGTCTCTTTCATTAGTTTTTTGTCTTAAACGATTCTAATTTTCTATTATTTTTTATCAATTTTCAATATTTGAGCGGCAAAATTAGTTTAAAAAAACGATATATAGCATAAATCTAATAAAAAAATATTGCAGTTGGTGTTTTAGACGATAACTTTGACAATTTTTTGATACGGAGGTTACCGTATCTTTGTTTATAGACAATACCCAGCCGGTATCCCGAACGCCATTGTATTGAGCGTCATCTCAATTAACTTCTTTCTTACACGCTTTGTAGCGGTAATCCAATCGAAAATATCGCTTATACGCTTTACAATGCGTTTGGTGCCATTTACGCCCTTGCCGTTTTTCCGCAAATTCGTCCCTTAACAACGCGGACACTGAATCTCTTGATGATGTACCATAATTTTTGAGGCACAAAGATAATCATTACAGCCGATTTATGACACTACCGAAATTATCACCGAATTTGATTCTTCTGTCTTCATACTGTATTTTCAATGTGTATCGGATTTAGAATAATAAGTTGACGGAGTAGGTGCGTTAGTTAATACAGTAATACCATTATTTGTAGTCTTAAATATTCTCCATCCGATTCGAGGATCCGCATCTAAGCAAAGGATAATCGGTTTGTTGTTGTCTTTTTCCACCAAAAACATTATTCCCGGTTCTATTTCCAGCAATTTATCTGTTGAGACAGGTTGCTCAAAAAATTGTTCATTAAATTTTTTATTTCCGGTTTCTGTCCACAAATCTATCCGATATTCATCTGTTTCTCCGTCATTTCTGCGCAAAGTGCTTGAAAAGTATATGACAAAATCGGTTTGTTTGTGGAAATTTAAGGCAATATTATCTACTTTTTCACCATCAATATAGATTTTGCATTTTTTGTCTTTAATCCATAAATCATACAACCATTGAGGTGGTGGATAAGCCTTGTTAACAGCGCGTGGCGGCTCAAGAAAACTTATCATCTGTTCTTTTTGTTGGTTTTCGGTCATTTGAACATAAATAAGATACAATCTGCTCCAATCCGCTACAGATAAATAGTCTGATTTCCAATAAAATTTGTCACTTTCACCAAGTTTTCCTGTTGAAGACTTTTCTAAATATTTGTTTATTATTTCTTGATATTTAGTCAACAGTTCTTGGGAAACACCCTTTCCTCGGGTTATCATACAGTCTTCGTCCGTAATCACATTTACAATATTTCCCTTTTTATCAATAATATACGAAAAAGTGTCAACTTTTTCCGATTGATTAGAGTTTGTGTCGGCAATTGCCTCTTCATTTTTACCTTTTAGACTATATCGTTCTTTGGCTTTCGGAAACCACATGTCGTCAATGGTCAAACCGCACTCCTCTACCATACGAAGCGAGTATGCAAGTCGGTCTAATTCTCTGACACCGTTATTGTTGGTTCCCAATGTAAACTTGACGCCGGCAGCCTTTGCCGCTTTAATAATTCTTGCGGATGGAACTTTTGAGACTGCGTTAATTTCCATGGCAATGTTATTATCCTTCAACGCCTTTACGAGTTGTGTAACACGCGCATCAGTCCAGTACTTGTCGTAATCTTTCATCATTGATGTAGAAAGCCGGGTGGGACTTGCCAAAAAATCTATCGGCTCCTCGTTGATGATCTTAAGCGTGCGTTCCATTATCATATCCATATATTCTTGCGAGGGAATGTCAATGATGACCTCCGGATCAATCCAAAGATGAGTGCGACGCCCCTTGTGGTCATTGAAAGTCAAGGCATCGGTAAAGACATAGTCGAACATCTCGCGCGACTCCTTTGAAAAAGTCTTAACCCATTCACGACCTTCACCCTGCATGGCGTAAAATAGTTGCGGCAATGTGAAAGCGTTTTTAAAAAGCGCTTTTACCTGTTCGTCGTTTGCTGTTTGGAAACCGATACCGCAATTGGATGCAATGCCGTACTCAAATCCGTCGGTAAGCGATTTTTCAATCGCCGTCTCCAGCCCTAACATCACGGGCCAATGCACATGATAGTCAATCACAGGAAAATCCCGTTGCTGCAAACGGATCAGAGCATCGTCCCGTTCGTCGAAAGGTTCCTCCATCGGGATAGTTCGGCAGGTTATCGGACAGAGGTATGATGTTAGCGCTTGCCACGTTGAGCATTCCGCTTTCGACGCGGAAGCCTATCAGTCCGCTCGACAGTAACTGTTTCGCATGGGCTGTCGTGCGGAAGGGAGCGGCAGGTTCAAGGTAATCAACAACTCTAAAGCTGTCAATCCATACGACGATGCGCTTCCCTTCAATCTTGACCTCGAGGTCGAACGAAGCCGGGACAGGCTTGTAAAGATTACGGACCGATGCGAGCGAACCGCTACGGCGATAGTCATCCGTCGGATTTCCAATAAAGATTGAATATCCCTTCGACAGCGTTGAATCCGAGTGAAACCAAAGACTCGCTTTGGCCCCATCAGAGTGAGTAATACAGGCTTTAAAGTCGAAATTTTTGAAGTTCCCGCTGTTAATATTTCCGTCGTAGATAGCCGATTGCCCGGCTTGAAGCTCCAACGTGGAAGAGTTGATGATGTTTTCGCCAATCTTCCACTGATTATGGTTGCCTGTACAACTCGCCGTCAACAACAGGAACACTATTACTACAAAAAAGAGCGCTAAAAAAATTCCTCTATTCATTTTTATTTCCGTCGTTTTTTGAAATGGTCTCCAGCTCTATTACGCTTTCTAAATTATGGTACTGTTCCATAACTATTAGTTTTTTAATTTTAAAATGAGATTAAACAGCGTCTCTACTCAATCTTAGTTTTACGGATCGGCAATTTTTGTTTCGATATTTTCAATCTTATACCGTGTTTTCCGTATTTTTATTTCTATTTATGAAAAATATATAAGTTTCACTATTAATATTCTGTGATCTGAGATATTTCGACAAAGATAAATACTAAAAATGAAATACAAAAGTGAAGAAACAAATAATTACAAAGAAAATGAAAAGAATTTCAATTTTTTAAAGTTGGCGGAATATTGAATGCGGAGCGGGTTTGATGCTGCAAATTCTACTTAATCACCATGATTTTAGTTACTACTCCTTGATTCCCTTCCGGAGAGGAAGCAAAGACGAGGTACATGCCGGCTTTGACAACGGTTCCGAAGCGGTCGGCGCAATTCCATAAGTATTGTCCGCCCATGGATATTCCCTGTTGGATTAAATTACCGGCTAAATCGGTAATTTTTACGGTGGAATTTTGCATGAGACCGGTAATGACAACTTGATTGCTGTTTGCCGGTTTGACCGGATTCGGGAAAGCATATACGTTGGAATATTCGGGTTCCGGTTCTATCGCTTCGCTTTGATAGGAGCATAAACCTTTATCCGTTCCGATAAATACCTCTCCCGTTTGACCATTGATCGCTATGGAATTAACGGTATTGGATAATATGAAACTGTTGTCTGTGGTGAAATTTGTGACGTGAACTTCGGAACCGGCGGATTGATCCACGACAAAAACACCGGAGCCGAGACTTCCCATCCATTTGCGATTTCCGCCGTCAACGGCAATGGAGGTAATCCTTATCCCCTCAAGAGGACGATAACCGCTATCGTATTGATCGGAAGAGATAATCCGATTACAAACGCCTCGTCGGACTTCATCCGCCGACGCGAAATAAATCGGACCGTCATCGGTTCCCACCCAAATAAGTCCGTTCTTATCTTCCGCCATCGCGAGATAGACGGTAGCTGTAACGTCGCTCCCTTGTTGATCGAAAAAATGGCCGGAATATACGACTTGATCATCGGAAGCGTCACCGATGGTGCCATTCTCATCGAGTACCATTATTCCCGCTCTGGCTCCCCGGAAAAAATTGAACCATTTTTGATTGGTGCGGCTGATCAAAATTCGATCCGGATCGGAAGAAACCAACGGAGCATAATTATCAAAAGTCTTCCATTCTTTTTGATTGAAAAAGACCGACAGACCTCCGCCTTGAACGCCTCCGTTCACCATGTATAAATTATTGTTTGCATCAAAAATCAACCCGTCAACACGTATATAGCGATTTCGGTAATCACTGTTAGGAAGAGCCGATAGTAAAGTGCTGTTGTTAAGTGCATAAAGGTTTTCAAATTCATTGTTTCGAAATTCATACAACCCTTCTCCCCAACTGGCGACATAATAATGCATCGGATCCGACGGATCAACGGCAACCGACACAAAATCAAGGCAAGGCAATCCGGTTTTTGCGGCAATTGCGTTTTCATCGAAATTATACCATTTTCCGTCTTCATAGACCATTAAAGTTCCCGGAATATTAAGCCGATCGGAGGCTTTCCCTCCTCCGATTACCAATAATTTATTCGCCGTGAAGGTCATATAAAAATTCAGATTTCTTTTGGGCGAATCGGCTTTTATTTCGGATGCGGTCAGTTTGTAGTCGGAAGAATCGAGCGATTTAGTAAATCCGGTTAATCCGGCTTCACCGGAAGCCAGCCAATATTGATTCTTTGAATTTCTGCAATCAATGGAATAAGCCGAAAGCGGAATACGGGTGTAATTCGTAAAATCGGAATAAAAATACGCATCGGTAGCGGTCAATACCACCAATTGGTCGTTAATCACTTTAATATATCTTACGCCGTCTAAACCGAACGAGGAAACCTCTCCATTCGAAGCCAAATAATAAAGCTGGTTCCATGAAGTAAAAACCAATTGATCTTGAAAGAACAATAATTGAGTAATTTCCTGAAGCGTTTCGGTTGTACTATCGGCCGGTTTCCAATTTTCTCTATCCAATAAGTTCGTGGTTATGAGCGCTCTTTTCACGCCTTCCGAAGTAGCGGCATACAAGTAATCGCCTTTTTGACACACCGACCGGACAGCGCCGTCGAAACGATACGTGTCTTTTATTTCTTTCCTTTTCACGTCAATAACCGATATTCCGTAAGCCGTCGAAAGATAAGCATAATCGCCTATTATTTCTAAGTTATATACGGTTTTATTCTGAATAAACGAATAATCTTTGATTGAAGAAATATTATATACATCGTTTTCTCCAAAAAAAATATCAATATTGGCATTGGTATAGACCAAAACCAGAGCATTCGCCCCCGGATGATAGGCCATTTGTTGAATATTCGTATCATGCAGTCCGTTTTGATTCGAATATGTTTTTATTTCTCCGTCCTCCGGATTATAAGAAAGAAGCGATCCGTCATAAACCCCGAATACCAAATTCGGAGTTTCAGTCACAATTGTCGCTTGATTATAAGCTAAATACGTTTTCCAACTCCCAACTTTTTGCGCCGATATGTTTCCTATGAGGAACAATCCGAAGCAAAGCAACGCTATTTTATATTTCTTGTTTCGCATCAATCAATTGTTTTAATTTTTTAATTGCTTCAGCCCGATGACTGATTGTATTTTTTACATCGGCTCCCAATTCGGCAAAAGTATTCGTATAACCCCGTGGAACAAAAATCGGGTCGTAACCGAAACCGCCTCCTCCTCTTGCTTCCTCAATAATCGTTCCTTCGATGATTCCTTCCAGCAAATACTCTTTTTCACCGATAATTAAGGCAATAACCGTACGGAAACGCGCCGAGCGATCGGTTTGGTTTTGCAATTCATAAAGCACTTTACGCATATTGGCTTTCGCATCTTTTGCTTCTCCCGCGTAGCGAGCCGAATAAACGCCGGGAGCATTGTGAAGCGCCGATATTTCCAATCCCGTATCGTCGGCAAAACAGTCGCAACCGTATTTTTGTTTCACATGCCGCGCTTTTAGCAACGCATTGCCTTCGAGCGTGTCGGCGGTTTCGGGAATATCATCGAAACAACCGATGTCTTTAAGAGATAATACACGAAAAGAATCGCCTGCAATTTCTCGGACTTCCGATAATTTATGCTCATTATTTGTAGCAAAAACCAAGTTTTGTTCCATAATAATATTTAAACGTATTTTATATGTAAAAATTATATTAATTTTGCCCTAATAATAAAACAATCATGCAGACAAGAAATTTATTTTCCGAACGGACGGAACTTTTGCAAACAGGTATAGTATGGGCGGTTTATTTTTTTGTTAACGTGATATTTTGTATCAAGTACAATCCTTTCGAGGCAATTAAACCACTGTATTTACTTATTTTCTATCCGCTCATAGTCATAGGAATATACAAAATTACAACTTATATTCGTATTCAACAAAAAAATTACTTTTTCCTGTTTTTAGCTTTTGCTGTTTTAGTTTTTGCGCTGTTTTTATGGCATTATATCAATCATTGGTCGGCTTTGGCTTTTGAGAGCGAAAATCTGAAAAGCGGAAAATTCACTTATGAAATTCCTTCGCATTTAGGCGGTTATGAATCATCGTTCCCGGTCTGGCAATTATTTTATTTTCCTTTTTATCTGTTTGGCGATACGGCATACGGGCAATGGTTCTGTTTGTTGATTTTCTTTATTATGCTTTTCTGTTGGCGAACAAGAATCAACATTGGCGGAATTATCCTCTTATTGGCTCTGTCTCCCGGATTTTGGTGGGAAATCGCCGTAAGAAGCGATTTGTTATGTAACATGCTTCTGTTATTTGTATTTTTGACCGCTCAATTCTATTATTTCGCTTATTGGGACAAACACAAACTGTTAGCTGCGGCGATTACAGGGTTTTTCCTTTGTACAAAGATGTTGGTTGCCATCCCTCTGTTTTTATATTTTTTCCGGAAATTTTTCAAATATACCACCAAGGAAAAAATCGGATTTGCCTCTGTGGTATTTGTTTGTTTTTTTATTCCCTTCTTACCGTTTCTTTTTGGCGAAGCCGACATTTTGAATCATCCGGAATACAATCCGCTTTTCCTGCAATCCCGTCAAGGAAGCGCTCCGATTGTTGCAGTGGGGTGTATTCTGTTGTTGGGCGCCGCTTTTGTATGGAAGCGCATGAAGGATCTGTATTTTCTGGCAGGAGCGTTTTTATTTGCCCTTGTTTTAACGACAGGTATCCGGATCGGATTGAAAAACGGTTGGGATTCAATCATTTTTGAGGATGAATTTGATAAATCCTATTTCAATGTTTGTATTCCTTTCTTCTTGTTTTTTATCCACGAAGTGAAAAAAAGAAAATTCGATTATTCAAACTACCATATCAGTTATTGAACCGTTTCAATGTTTTTTCAGTACCCGGTGAGGAAGATCGCCGTGTACAATCACTTCAAGCGGACAGGCCCAATGTTCTTCCAGCCAATTGCTATCCACATCGGTACCCGGATGATAATGCAGGGTTTCGTTCACGCAGGCAATGTTTTTCACGGTTGAAATAACCGTTCCGATGTCGTGGGAAACCAACACAATCGCCGTTTTTTGATTGATTTCCTTCAACAATTCGTAGAAGCGCGCTTCAAAGCGTTTGTCAACATACGAATTGGGTTCATCCAAAATAAGTAATTCCGGATCATTGATAACCGCCCGCGCCAATAAGGTACGTTGCAATTGACCGCCCGACAGTTCGCCGATTGCTTTATCGGCTGCATTTTCAATGTCCATTTGTCGAATCATTTCCCGGGTTTTGGCTTTTCGGGCTTGATGGGAAAGTTTTTTTTCGGAAATCAAACCGGATTCAACAACTTCCGAAACCGATACCGGAAATTTCCGATCAATTTGATGGGTTTGAGGCATATAACCGATACGATTTTTCAAAAGATCATTTTCAAATATAATCCGGCCGGAAAGCGGTTTAAGCAGACCGAGAACGGTTTTGATCAAAGTTGTTTTTCCTCCGCCGTTCGGACCGATTATTCCCAGAAAATCCTGTTCGAAAATTTGTAAGTCAACGGCTTTCAGTACAACGGTTCCGTTGTACCCGGCATACATGTTTTCTATTTTCACCAATGTTTTACTCATCCGACAAAGCTTGAGCGATGTATAACATTTCTTTTCCCCAATCGTATGATAAAGGGTTTATTACGATCATCCGGCATCCGGTTTCCTCGGCAACCGATTCTGCATTCTTCCGATCAAATTCCTGTTGAACAAAAACGGTTTTAACGCCTTGTTCTTTTGCGATTTCCACCAAAGTTTTCAATTGCTCCGGAGAAGGTTCTTTGCCGTCGGTTTCAATACTGTATTGCGTTAATCCGTAATCTCTTGCAAAATAAGTCAAGGCCGGATGATAGATGATAAACGCTTTTTGTGAAGAATGAAGCAACATTTGCGTAATTTGTTCATCAATAGTATCAATTTGCTCAAGCAAGCGTTGCAAGTTAGCGGCATACCGACTTTCGTTTGCCGGGTCAATCGTTGTTAAAGATTTATACATATTTTGAACAATCAGACGAGCTGCTTTCGGCGAACTCCACGTGTGCGGATCAACTCCTCCTTCATGGAAATGACCGTCGGAATGAGAATGTCCCGAAATCAAGGATATTCCTTCGCTATTGTCAAAGAAGGGAATTTGCGGATAATTTTGCTTGAGTTTATTCAACCAAACTTCTTCAAATCCGATATGCCCGATACAAAAATACGCTTTTGAACGAGCCAATTTCACCATTTGAGCCGGAGTCGGATCGTAATTTTCCGGACTTGTTCCGACAGGCACCATACATTCGATGCTGAAAAGCGAGTCCGCCAATTGCTCGGCAAAGTACCGTTGCGGCTCTATGGTAACAGTGATGATATTTTCTTGTTGTACTTTATTCGAACAAGCGAACAAAAAACACAGCAATCCTGTTGATAAAAGAAATTTTCGTACCCGATACCCGACTTTTGGATAAAACCAACGCATTTTATCAATGAACATTTTCCTGCAAATAGATATCATATGTGCATAATTTTTATACATAAAGCGCTATCTTGAGAAAAAACAAGAGTCCATGGAAATTTTTCGGGAATCCGTATCGGAACCGGTTTGCCTGTAAAGACCGACTTCGGAAAGTTCCGGAATTAAGCGGGAAGATTCGATGGTCAAGCGAATGTACTTGGCGCTGACCGGATCGAAGCGGAGAATGCGTTTATAACCCACGGTTGTACCCCGTGTTATTTCCTTCCAAGCGCCCCCGTCTTCATATTCCAATTTGAAACTTTCGATTCGCTGACCTACCCGGATGTTTTCTTGCAATTGCAACAAATCAAAAGTAATCGCCTCCGGCAAAGTATATTCGAGAATTAAAGCATTGCTTATTAATCCTTTCGTCATCGTGCTTTCGACCCGCGATACGGAAGCGCCGCTTAAGAGATTATCGGCAAAAGCGGTTGTCCGTTTATTTTTGAACCCGACCAGCGATTCAATATCTTTATCGTGAATAAGTCCCCTTGTATCGGGAGGAATATTCAACAACAAAGCGCCGTTCCTGCCTACGGAACTGCAATAAATATCAAAAAGTTCGTCCGGAGTTTTTACCCGGTCATTTTCTTCCGAATGATAAAACCAACCGGGACGGATGGATACATCCGTTTCGACCGGATACCACACCAAGGAGGGGTTTTGCGTTATATTTTCCAAGATTCCGGGTGAACTGCTTTCAATAATAAAAGCAGCTTCTTTAGGCGATTGTTCGTCCAATTCGGCACGATTTTTAAGGGTTGCGGCTCGCATACTCCACTCTGTTTCCTTTCCGTAACCGGTTTCCGTACCAACCCATCGAACATCAGGACCGCTAATCGCGATCACGGCATCGGGTTGTAATTTCCGAATCACTGCAAACCAACGCGCTTCATCATAGACCTGCTTCTTCCCGTTGGGACCTTCTCCGTTGGCTCCGTCAAGCCAGACTTCGCTGATTTCGCCGTAATTGGTCAACAATTCGGTCAACTGATTCACAAAATAATCATTGTATTCATCCGTCCCGAAATAAGGCGAATTACGATCCCATGGAGAAAGATAAACGCCGAATTTCATATCATGTTTTCGGCAAGCTTCAGCCAATTCCTTTACCACATCTCCTTGTCCGTTTTTCCAAGGACTGTTTTTGACGGAATGTTCCGTAAACCGGCTCGGCCAAAGACAAAACCCGTCGTGATGTTTCGCAGTTAGGATAATCAATCGGAATCCGGCATTTTTACAAGCCAACACCCATTGTTCGGCATCCAATTGCGACGGATTAAACAATTGCGGATCTTCCGCTCCGTCGCCCCATTCCTTGTCGGTAAAAGTATTTATCCCAAAATGGATAAAAGCGATTAATTCCATTTGCTGCCAGTTGAACTGCCGGGGCGAAGGCGTAAGGTTGGCCGCAAGTTCAATAATTTTTTCTTGCGATGCTCCGGGAGGAATATGAACATAATTTACATACGAAAGTTCTTGAGCGCATAACGTTTGAATAAACCCAAGCGATACGGTCCAAAGCAACATCATTTTAATTTTTAAATACATACTGTTATTTAGTTATTAAGTGTATCTGCAAATATACAGAGAATTATTCATAAATTTAGCCGGATTGCTTCTAATTTTGTACTTTTGCGCAAAATTTTTAAATGGATGACTGAATCAATAAACGCAATAACGCCCGATACCGGCCAAATACAACGTCGCAGAACATGTGCAATCATTTCGCATCCCGATGCCGGAAAGACGACATTGACCGAAAAACTTTTGCTTTTCGGCGGAGCGATTCATATCGCCGGAGCCGTTAAATCCAATAAAATCCGGAAAACCGCTACTTCGGACTGGATGGAAATCGAAAAACAACGAGGTATCTCTGTGGCGACATCCGTGATGGGTTTTGATTACGGCGGCCGAAAAATCAACATCCTTGATACTCCCGGACATCAGGATTTTGCCGAAGATACTTACCGGACGCTGACTGCCGTTGATAGCGTTATTATCGTTGTGGATATTGCTAAAGGAGTTGAAACGCAAACTCGTAAATTAATGGAAGTATGTCAGATGCGTAAAACGCCGGTGATGATTTTCGTTAATAAAATGGATCGGGACGGGATTTTGCCTTTTGACTTATTAGATGATTTGGAGCAGGAACTGCATATCCCGGTTCGCCCTTTGAGTTGGCCCATCGAAATGGGACCGAAGTTCAAAGGAGTCTATACGATTTACGAAGAAAAATTGGATTTATATACTCCCGCCAAACAAACCATTACTGAATCTGTTCAATTTAAGGACGTAAACAGTCCGGATTTGGAAAAATACATCGGAGATAATGAAGCCCGACAATTACGCGCCGATTTGGAGTTGATCGAAGGCGTATATCCGACATTTGATGTGAATACGTATTTGAAAGGCGATTTGGCTCCCGTATTTTTCGGTTCGGCTTTGAACAATTTCGGGGTAAAAGAATTGCTGGAGTGTTTTATTCGGATTGCTCCTTCGCCGCGTCCGGTACGGGCGGAAGAGCGGCTCATTTATCCGGAAAAAGATCCTTTCTCCGGTTTTATCTTTAAGATTCATGCCAATATGGATCCCAATCACCGAAGCTGTATTGCTTTCCTTAAAATCTGTTCTGGACGGTTCGAGCGAAATGCCAATTACAAGCATGTCCGTTTTGATAAATGGATGAAACTGACTTCGGCAACCGCTTTCATGGCGCAAAAGAAAGAAACGGTTGATGAAGCTTTTGCCGGGGATATTATCGGCTTGCCGGATACGGGGAATTTCAAAATCGGCGATACCTTGACATCCGGCGAAAATCTGCATTTCAAAGGATTGCCGAGCTTCTCTCCGGAAATGTTCAAGTACATTGAAAATGCCGATCCGATGAAAACCAAGCAACTGAATAAAGGAATTGACCAATTGATGGACGAAGGAGTTGCCCAGCTTTTTATTAATCAACACAACGGAAGAAAAATCATCGGGACGGTCGGTCAATTGCAATTCGAAGTGATTCAATATCGTTTATTGCACGAATACGGCGCGCAATGCCGTTGGGAACCGCTTTCGCTCTACAAAGCTTGCTGGATTGAAAGCGATTCACGGGAAGCTTTGGAAAATTTCAAAAAACGAAAGTTTCAATACATCGCTGTTGATAAAGAAGGCCGCGACGTTTTCTTGGCCGATTCCGCCTATGTGTTGCAAATGGCGCAACAGGATTTCAAAGATATTCGTTTTCATTTTCAATCGGAATATTGACGGTTATAATTCTAATTTATGAATTATGCGTCATTACGGGCAAAAAATACTACCTTTGGTTCACTTAATCAAACGCAAGAAAAGAATGGAAAAGAAAAAGAAATCGGGGTTCATCAAAGGAATTGATCTGCACAAATTGTTGCCTCGCACCTCCGGAAAAGCGGCTCCTCCCGGAACCATTGAGTATATCGGGAAACCTCAACAAATGCCTACTTCTATGGAGATTATTTCCTACGGCAAACAGGGAATCCGACGAAAAAAAATAACGACTGTGGAAGATTTGCATCCCGCTTTATCAACCGATTCCTACCAATGGATTCAAATAACCGGATTGCAAGATGTGGCTCTGTTACAACAGTTGGGTGAATTGTTTCAAATTGATTCTCTCGATATGGAAGCCATTGCCAACACCACGGAACGTCCCGATGTTGAGGAGCGTGAACAATATATTTTTGTAGTGATCAAGTCTATGCAGATTGAACCCCAAACTCGGGAGATTATCATAGAGCAGATCAGCATTATTGTCGGTAAAAATTACTTGATATCGCTTCATGAAACGCCGCCGACTCTGTTTGAGCCGTTGTACCAAAGAATCGTTGCCGGCAGTAAGCAGGCTGGCAGGTTTACACCCGATTATCTGTTGTTTGCTATTTGCGATTTGGTGATTGATAACTATTTCTCCATGCTGGAAAATATAGGAAATGCAATTGAGACTATTGAAGATGAATTGATTTCGTCGCCGAGCCCCTCTTGCCAGCAGTTAATTTACAAATTGAAACGACAACTTTTTTATGCAAAGAAAATCATATGGCCTACCCGCGAAGTGATAGGGACGCTTCAAAGCTCGCTGCACCCGCTTATTACCGACAATTCGCGCAACTATTTTCGAAACATTCACGACCATACGGTACAAACCCTTGAAACCATTGAAAGCCTCTTAGATCTCAGTTCCAACATGATGGATCTTTACTTGTCAACCGTCAGCAACCGGCTCAACGAAATAATGAAAGTACTCACTATTTTCTCGGCGCTTTTTATCCCGATGACTTTTTTAGCCGGAGTATATGGTATGAATTTCAAGAGTATGCCGGAGCTTGACTGGAAATACGGTTATATGGGATTTTGGGGAGTAGTTATTATTATCGTCATTGTCATGCTACTTTTCTTCAAACATAAAAAGTGGATGTGAAGCAACCATAGATGGAGCGATAGCGGAACCTACGGTTAATAAAGCGCCGTCACTGTGAAAGTGCGTGCATTGAGAAAAATCGAGGATTAAAGAATATTTACTACAAATTTGAGTATATTTGCAGTCCATTAAAGAGTATATAAAATGATTAGAAAAAG
>WRFZ01000110.1 GCA_009778655.1 Candidatus Azobacteroides sp. | reverse complement strand
TATACAAAAGAAGAAATGAAGATGCACAACGAAACGCGCAAGATTATGCATTCCGATGTGAATGTAAGCGCTACATGCGTTCGCGTACCGGCTTTACGTGCACATTCCGAAGCGATTTGGATCGAAACCGAACGACCGATTTCCCTTGAGGAAGCCCAAGAAGCTTTCCGGAAAGCCGACGGTATAATTGTACAAGACGATCCTTCGAAAAAAGTTTATCCGATGCCTTTGTTTGTCGCTTCACACGACCCGGTTTACGTCGGTCGCCTCCGGAAAGACATCACCACTCCCAACGGACTTTCGTTCTGGTGCGTAGGCGATCAAATCAAAAAAGGAGCGGCGCTCAATGCCGTACAAATTGCCGAGTATTTGATAAAAGAGGGGTCGGTTTAAGTCATCCTTTATTTCAACTCGAACCGATTCAGAAAGTCGTAAATTTCCTTGGGAAAATCACCTGCTTTCTCGTCAAAAGCGCCAATCAAGTAGCGTCCTTTCCATACGATTGGAATTGAACCATTGTAACGGTCCTGTATTAACAGATTTCCTTCGGCAAAAGGCTCATCTTGCTTTGTAAATTTGAAATAATCGCTCAAGATTTGTTGAGCATTTTCGGTTGTTTCGGCATCAATAACAAACGCTTGAAATTTCTTCCCGAATAACTCGTAATTTACCGTATAAACCGGTTTCAAAAACTCATGCCCGATGTAATTCCGCGTAATATAAGCTGCCGAGTGAGGAATCGCCCCTTCTTTCGGAAAAGAATCAATGATCGGAGGATAAGCGCCCTCATAACCGATTTTTTCGGCAAATCCGGTAGCAATAGCTTTCATGGCGGCGCTTGCCTCTTCACTTTCGTTATTAACCGACATTTTCACATAAATCGGACCGACAAAGAAATACAAACCGTACTCATCGCCTTGCGCTTCACCGCCGATGCCGGGATAATATTTCATATCCGAAGAACGTTCGGAGGCATACATGCCGAAAGCGTCTTCCGGCGTTGCGTGACGGTAAGCTTGAATAGTGATATAATCATCGCCTTTCGTATAAACGATACTGGTCATTTCTTGAAAATTGTTTTCAAAAAACAATGGAGCAGCGCCGTCAATGCGTTCATACAGATTGTCGCGATTGAAAACTTCTGTGTCCGAAGAAAGGTTCCATCCGCTTATTTGCGGCAAAGCCGCATAAATCTGTTGCGGCGTTTGCGAATAAGCTTGCCCTGCCAAGCAAGACAAGCTTATAATCATACAGTAAAGTAACCGTTTCATTTTAAGTCAGAAAATGCGAAGAAACATGAACTATCGGAGTAATTGCAGCGATTTTATCGGCTACTTTGAACCCCGAAGGACATTTTACCGTACAAGAGGTGCAACCGGAACAAGCATCATCATTCAAAGCCAATTCCATCAAGGTTTCTTTGGATAATAACGGTTGTTTATAACCGTAATTATACATGTAAGCGCGCATAATGGTCGGAATCGGAAGATGTTTACTGCAATCGCTCACACATTTTTCGCAATTCTGGCAATACAACAGTTCATTTTTATCTCTCAAGTCAGCCAAGTATTTTTTGTCTTCATCATCCAACCCGGGGCGATGAGCGGCTTCCAAACAATTGTCCAACAAGTCGAAACTCGTAAAACCCGGAATGACGGTGGTTATGTTCGGATTTTGCCAAACCCAGCGCAAACAAGCGGCGCCATCTACCTTTTTGTTTCCGTCAGCGTCTTCTACCCCTCCGGCCATGGATTTCATAGCAATAAATCCCATACCGGCATCCACACCCCGTTGAATGACTTCATCCAATTGAGACAGAGCATCCAATTTGAAATTATAGCTTAACAGACAGACTTCGTAAATGCCGACTTTTATTGCTTCGTCAATCAGTTCCGGTTTATTGGCATGCGTGGAAAATCCGATGTGCCGCACTCTTCCCGAATCTTTGAATTTTTTCAACATATTAACCAAACGGGGATTGGCGATGTCTTCCAAGTTCTCCATGGCATGTGTAAAATAAATATCCACATAATCCATTTGTAAACGGCGAAGACTCGTATTCAATAACTCCTCGTAATCCGTTTCAAAAGTTTCCGAACTAAGGTTGGCTTTCCCTTTGGTTCCGATCGTAAATGTACTTCGGTCTTTGTCTTTAAAGAAAGCGCCCAGCATTTCCTCGTTTCTGCCGTTCTGATAACCGTATGCCGTATCGAAATGAGTGATACCTGCATTGTATGCAGCGCGTACTACTGCCGGATTATCGGCGCGCATAACTCCCATACTCAATATAGGAATTTCCATTCCAGTTTTTCCCAATATCCGAGTAGGAAACATCTCTTTTATTTCCTGCTTCGCCTTCACAGACGATGACGATGCAATTGTCATTTCCGGAACAACCATTGCTCCTACGCCTGCAAGCGCTGATACGCCTAAAAACTTACGTCTATTCATGCTTTTCATCTTTTTATAATTATTGATTAGTCTGTAAATCTATAACTTAAAACCTATAACTTAAAACCTAAAACTATTCAACCACCGTTATCCATCCGTATTTATCTTCCTCATCGCCGTATTGAATCGCTCTCAATTTGTTATACAATTTCATGCTGACAGGACCGGGTTCTCCGTCTTTCGAAAACACATACGATTTGTTTTCGTCCAAATCGTCAATCCGGGAAATCGGACTGATTACCGCTGCCGTTCCGCAAGCTCCGGCTTCTTCAAAATCGGCCAATTCTTCAACACGTATCGGACGACATTCCACTTTCAATCCGATTTCTTTGGCCAAAGTCATCAAACTTTTGTTGGTGATTGAAGGCAGAATAGAATGGGATTCCGGAGTAATGTAGGTATTCTTTTTAATTCCGAAAAAGTTAGCCGGACCGCATTCGTCAATGTATTTTTTTTCTTTGGAATCGAGATATAAAACAGCCGAATATCCTTTCTCATGCGCTATTTCACCGGCAACCAAACTCGCGGCATAATTTCCGCCCACTTTGATGTTGCCCGTGCCTTGCGGCGCCGCCCGGTCGTATTTTCGCAGAATCACATAAGGAGAAGGTTTGAATCCGGTTTTAAAATAAGGGCCTACCGGCGTTACGAATACAACAAAAAGATATTCTTTTGCCGGATTCACGCCCACTTGCGGAGAAGTTCCGACTAAAAAGGGTCGAATATACAAAGAGGATCCGCTTTCATACGGAGGAACAAAACGCAGGTTTCGCTTCACGACTTCCAATACGGCTTTTTCAAACAATTCTACCGGAAGTTCAGCCATCAAAATTCCGCGAGAAGAAGCTTGCATGCGCAAGGCATTTTCCCGCATACGGAAAATTCGTATTTTCCCGTCTTTTCCTTTGAATGCTTTCAAACCCTCAAATGCTTCCTGCCCGTAGTGAAAACAGGTAGCAGCCATGTGTAAGCTCACTTGGTCGGAGTCGGTAATTTCCAAATCGCTCCATTTCCCGGCTTTGTAATAAGAACGAACATTGTAATCCGTCTTCAGATAACCGAAGGTTAAATCTGTCCAATTTATATTTTCCATAATACTTGTATTTTATGAACAAAGGTAATGAACTTTTCTTATTTTTTTTTATATTTGTCGCAAATTTGTGAAAAATATATGAAAGTTATCGAATTATTAAAAAACAGTCATAAAACAGCTTTTTCTTTTGAAATACTGCCTCCTCTGAAAGGGAACAGTTTCCTCAAAGTCTGTAATATTATTGATAAATTAAAGGAATTTGATCCGAAATATATCAATATTACAACGCATCACAGCGAAACGATTTATCGGGAAACGGCAGACGGAAGAACTGAAAAAGTGAATATCCGCAAACGTCCCGGTACTGTGGCAATTGCCTCCGCCATTCAGAACCGATACGGGATTACGGCCGTTCCTCATCTGATTTGCAAGGGATTTTCGAAAGAAGAAACCGAATATGCATTGATTGACTTGAATTTTTTGGGGGTCAGCGAATTATTATTGCTTCGCGGCGACGATAAAAAATTGGAATCCGATGCCTTCCCTCCGGGAGCAAGCCACGAACATACCACCGATTTAATCGAACAGGTGAATAATTTCAATCATGGAATATCCGTTGACGGAACGTCTTTTGAAAAAATGGAGACGCCCTTTTCATACGGAGTCGCTTGCTATCCGGAAAAACACGAAGAAGCGCCCGATTTCGAATCCGACTTAGCGTTTTTGAAGCAAAAAATTGAAATGGGCGCCGAATATGCCGTAACGCAAATGTTTTTCGATAATCGGAAATACTTCGATTTTGTGGAACGATGCCGTAACGAAAGGATTGCCGTTCCGATTATTCCCGGCATCAAACCGATTGTATTTCAAGACCAATTGACGGTACTTCCCCAAGTGTTCCATACCGAGATTCCGGAAGCGCTTGCCGCTGAATTACGAAAATGCAAAAACGATGACGAAGTGAAGCAAGTCGGCGTCGAATGGTCTGTCGAACAGTGCCGGGAACTGATTCGTCGCGGCGTTCCGAGTTTGCATTTCTATACGCTGATGGCCACCGACAGTGTCCGCCGGATTGCGGAAGTCATTTATTAAAACTAATAAACATGTTTTTTAAAGATATTATCGGTCAAGAAGAAGTCAAGCGCCACTTGATTCAATCGGTGAAAAACGGCTATATCCCTCATGCCCGTCTCTTGTACGGCCCGGAAGGCGTGGGAAAAATCGCTTTGGCTTTGGCCTATGCCCGTTATTTGAGCTGCACCAACCGAAGCGAAGACGACGCTTGCGGACATTGTCCTTCCTGCATCAAATACAATAAACTGTCGCATCCCGACTTGCACTTTGTTTTCCCGATTATCAAAAACGATAAAAAGAAAAAGGAAATTTGCGATGATTACCTAACCGAATGGCGGACTTTTGTCGGACAAAATCCGTATTTCAATTTGAGGTCGTGGCTCAATTTCATGGGCGCCGAAAATTCTCAAGCGATGATTTATGCCAAAGAAAGCGAGGAAATTATGCGCAAGCTGAATTTGAAAGCCTACGAATCGGAATATAAAATCATGATAATCTGGTTACCCGAAAAAATGCATCCGGCGTGTTCCAATAAATTATTGAAAATAATTGAAGAGCCACCCTTGCATACGGTTTTTCTCTTGGTCTCCGAAAATCCCGACGAAATCATCGGCACTATTCAATCGCGAACGCAATGGTTGCCGATTCCTCCCATTCTTCCGGAAGATATGGATAAGGCGTTATCTTCGGAAGTTACCGACGATTCCGAACGATCCAATCTGGTTCATCTCGCAAACGGCAGCTACCTCAAAGCGCTTGAAATAATTGAAACCGGTTTGGCCGTCAAAGAATACCTCGAATTATTCAAAACGATTATGCGAAATTGCTGGCAAAGCGACGTGAAAAATATGAAAGCTTTAACCGAAACTTTTGCCGGCTTGGGACGAGAACGCCAAAAGTATTTTCTGGCGTATGCTCAAAATATGATACGCGAAAATTTTCTTTATCGCTTGAATTTACCGGAAATCAATTATCTGAATTTGGAAGAAGCGACTTTTTCCGACAAATTTTCTCCATACATTCATGAAAGGAATGTAGCGGAATTAATGGAAGAATTAGCGCTTGCCGAAAAGCATATCGAATCGAATGTTAATCCGCGCATGGTTTTTTTTGATTTATCAATGAAAATAGCTGTTTTAATAAAAAGATAATGACTTTTCTAAAAATTTCCACGCAGGCAAAACTTCTATTCGTTTGCCGTTGCGCATAAACGCATCGTGTTGATTAAAGCTGATTATCAAACCATTATCGGTTTTAAAAAAGTCCATCGCTTCTGTCAATCCGCGAATTTCACGCTCGCGATTTTCGGGCAGAAGTTCGTAGCAAACCTGTATAACCTGCTCCGGCTTTTCGCCTTTCATTACCACAAAATCACATTCAGCCTTATTTTCGTTAAAATAATAGAGTTCTTTCCCGTGTCGCCTCAGTTCCCAATAAATCAAGTTCTCGAGCAAACGCCCTTTATCTTCGGTAAATGAAGTTGAAGCAACGTTTATTATACCCGGGTCAATAACATATATTTTACGAGGATTAATCATTTGAACTTTAAGCGAATAACTGAATTTCGGCATAAAATTCACCAAATAGGTGTCTTCCAAAAATGAAAAATAATCTAAAACCGTTGCCGCCGTCTTTATATTCAAGGGTTGTTGTAATTTGCTTGCCGTTACGAGATTCCCTGCATTGGAAACTAAATAAACCGCAAGATTTTTCAACGAGCGAGCATCTCTTATTCCGTGTCGAACAATAATATCGCGATTAATAATATCACGAAAAAGTTCGGTCAGAATATCCGTATTGTTAGTTTTAAGAAATTCGGGAAAACCGCCTGTATTCATATATTTTTGCAGCGATTTTTCATCTGCCTGCAACCCTTTAAACCCCAAAAATTCACGGTATGAAAACGGAAAAAGTTCTTTACTGATATGTCGGCCGGTAAGTTTTGTTCCTAATTCACGACTCAGCAACGAAGCGTTCGAGCCGGTAACGGTAATACGAAATCCTTCGTCAAGTTTCTGACGAATATATAATTCCCAACCGTCAATTACTTGAATTTCATCGAGAAATAAGGCCTCGATTTTTGAATTTTCAATAATACTGTCTAAAATTTCAAAATCGGGAAGTTCAAAGTTAAATAAGCGCGGGTCTTCAAAACTTAAAAACAACTTTTTGCTATCATCGCTTGTAAGTATTTGTTGGAGCAAGGTGCTTTTTCCGCAACGGCGTATGCCTGTAACTATCAATGCATGCGACTGCAAGGCTGGCATATTCGGTAAAACTTCGCGCCGGAATCCGGTTCCCAAACGTAGCATTTTCTTCTTTTGAATATCTATGACTCGTTGTAAAACTTCCTGTTGTATCATATTTTAATCAATTATTATTTAGACTGCAAATATACAACTTTTTTTATTACCAATGAATAAAAGTTTATATTAGTAATAAAAGAAAGTTTATATTGGTAATATAAGGTTCTGTCAAACAGATTGTCGTTCGACTTTTATAAGCGATTGATTATATACTGATGTGGATTTTTTCTTTTCGGCGAAAAATAATAACTTTGCAGAAAAAAATCATGGATTACCGATTATATACCGGAGAATGTCGTATGAACTCCGAAGGTTGTTGCAAAAAACATATCAACAAACTGAATAATTACGACTATTTATGCGATATTTCCGAATCAGTGCAAGCGACCGATTATGTGGAAGTGCAATTTAAAAATACAAGAAAAGGTTATTATCTGAACAGTAACAAAATAGATTTGGTTAAAGGCGATGTCGTAGCGGTAGAATCCAATCCGGGTCACGACATCGGAACGGTTACCATGACGGGAAGATTGGTGCTTCTTCAGATGATTAAAGCGCGTATTCGCCCCGATGCGGAAGTGCGTCGCGTCTATCGAAAAGCTAAGCCGACCGATTTGGAAAAATTCGAAGAAGCCAAAGCCAAAGAACACGAAACGATGATTCGTTCGCGAGGAATAGCCGAAGGCTTAGGTCTCCAAATGAAAATCGGCGACGTGGAGTATCAAGGCGACGGAAGCAAAGCGATTTTTTACTATATTGCCGACGAACGCGTTGATTTTCGTCAGTTGATTAAAGATTTAGCCGAAGCATTCCATATCCGCATCGAGATGAAGCAAATCGGCGCTCGTCAAGAAGCCGGACGAATCGGAGGAATCGGGCCTTGCGGTCGCGAATTGTGTTGTTCGGGTTGGGTTTCAAGTTTTGTCTCCGTATCAACCGGAGCCGCCCGGTTGCAGGATATTTCATTAAACCCTCAAAAATTAGCCGGTCAATGCGCCAAATTGAAATGTTGTTTGAATTATGAAATAGATGCCTATGTGGAAGCGCAACGCCAATTTCCGGCTCGTGAAATTCCTTTGGAAACAAGAGATAGTACCTATTATCATTTCAAAACAGACGTGTTCAAAGACCAAATGACGTACTCGACCGATAAAAATTTTGCTGCAAATACCGTAACCATTTCTTCGAGGCGAGCTTACGAAATCATCAATCTGAATAAAAAAGGGCATAAGCCGCACAACCTGCAACCGAATGAAAATGAATCCGGATCAACATCCAAACCGTATCAAGATATTCTCGATGACAGCGTCAATCGTTTCGATCATCTGAAAAAGAAAAAAAATAAAAAACCGTATCCGAATAATGACCGGTATTTGAATAGAAACGTTCGTCCGGGAACATCCGAAAATACGAATTAGCGGCAGAAAGCGAAAATGCGGAGTCTTTTTAAGTTATCGGTTCTTGTCTTGACAATAGGAGGGATTGTTTCCTGTTCGCACAAGGAAATTTTTTTCGACTATGATTCATTTGCCAATGCCGAATGGGACCGGGATAATCCGGCTGTTTTCAATGTAAAAATCGAAGACAATGCGCAACCTTATAATGTATCAATCGAACTTCGAAACAACGATGATTACCCTTTCAGTAATATTTGGTTGTTTATTGATTATAAAACGCCCGACGGAAACAATCGTACCGACACAATTGGCGCTAATTTGGCGGACGATTACGGCAAATGGTACGGCAAAGGACTGAGTTTATATAATCTTTCGATTCCTTATGAAAATACGATTCTCTTTCCCGATACAGGCGTTTATATCTATTCGATTCATCAGGGAATGCGGGAAAATCCGCTGAAAGGAATTTCGGATATCGGAATAAAAGTATCAAAAAAGTCCGTTGAATAATTGCTCTATGTCTTTTCGCAATTCATTTCTTTTCCCGGTGAAATTGTTGATAATCAAAGATACGGCATATCGCTTCCCGTTGTTTTCAACGTATCCGCTGTAGGATTGTACATTCGAAATACTTCCGGATTTCAGTCGCGCTTTTCCGTTCAAAGACGTATTTTTCAAGAAAGAAGCGACCGTTCCGTCTCTGCCGACTACCGGCAAGGATTGATAAAACACGGCTGAATTTTCGGATTGATTGTTCATATAAACCAGTAAATCAATCAGAAATTCGGCAGAAACTGCGTCCGCCGGAGAATTTCCGCTTCCATCATACATAAATAAGGCATCCGAATCCAATCCTTTTTTTCTCCAAAATTCCGGTATATCAATCGAATCTAAAACCGTTAATAATTTATATAAATACTCTGCATATTGGTTATTACTCCGAACATTAATGGTTTTCACAATGGAAGATAAATCAACGGAACGAATCGTACTCAGTAATTTTTCTCCGGTCGGCGTTACCGGATTCAACCGATAAGTAGTCGCTTTTCCTTCTGTGGTAATCCCGTTTTTTTGCAAATAATCGCGAAAATACCGGGCCAAAAATAATCCGGGATCGGGAATCGCTCCTTTCACCGCAAAGGAAGACCGATGTGCCGGAATGGTTCCGTACAAACGCATTTCATCGGCAAAAGGAAGACCGAAAAAGTAGGCATTGTCCGTCGTGTCGTCGGAAGCTCTTACCTCATTAGTAAGTTGCAAATCATATACCGGCGGTTCGATGTACAAAACGGCGGTTAAGCTGTCCACGGAAGAGGATTGTAAATACACGCGGTACATATTATCAAAAATACCGATTCCGTAAATTCCCGGAGCGTAATAATTTCCCGCATCTTCCCACAACCATTTCGGAGAAATTCCTTCATAACCGAACAATTGATCCAATACGATGATATTACCGACAATTTTTCGGATACCGGCACGCCGAACAGCATCCGACCATTCCTTCAAAAAATCTTCTTTACCGGTCGGATTAAATTCCGAACCCAAGGTCGGGTCTCCGGTTCCTTTTATATAAAGATTGCCGTACAACACAGCTTCTCGAATAAAACCGTCGTAAAGCAAAGGCGTTTCAAACCGAAACCGACTCCCCCGGACTTCCAAAGCCGTAGCGGTAGTAACCAGTTTCATATTGGAAGCCGGGGTTAACGATCGGTTTTCATTATAAGAACCGATAATTTTTTTTGTACTCAAGTCAATCGCTTTGAAGCTGACGGACGCATGAGTCAGATTTTTTTTACTCAGAAAGTTAACAAGAGCGGGTGGCATTTGAGCTTCACTTGTCCATCCGTAAATGAACACGAGAGCAAACAGCAGGATTTTTTTCATCATTTGTGTTGTTTTAACACACAAAGGTAAAAAAAATTAAAACGAAAATGTTCAAGCGGATAGATTTCTTCGAATTTCCCGTCTTGCGAAAAAAATTCGACTCTTGACCGTACCTAACGGAAGTTCCAGCTTATCTGAAATTTCGTTATACTTATATCCATCTAAATACATCAAAAAAGGCGTTTTCAAATCACCATTTAAACTGTTGATAATAAATGTAATCTCTTTTACGGTCATGGTTTCTTCCGGATTTTCCCGGTTTGCGTCTTCCGATACATTCAAATTGCGTAAGTCACCTTTGTGATCAACAACGATTTGATTTCGCAATACTTTTCGATAATTGTTAATAAAAATATTACGCATGATTGTGAGTACCCATCCCTTGAAGTTGACATTATCAACATACTTGTCTTTGTTATCTAACACTCGAAGGGTGGTTTCCTGTAACAAATCTTCGGCATCATAGCGGTTAGCGGTAAGCATCAAAGCAAAGCTGAACATATTCGGTTGAATACTTAAAACTTTTTCGTGAAATTGAATTGCGGTCATACTGATTAAAATTAAAGATTAAATGAATAAAATAATACCAATGAACCTAAATTTTGTCCCAATTGTTATTTTAAAACAGCGAGCCATTTTAAAACATAGTATCCAAAACATTTCATTTACTGTTTCGTTGTACAGTAAAAGCGTGTGAACTTTGAGTCAAAATTATCCTATTTTAAGGATAGAAGCAAGCTATATCAAGAGTATTTTATTAAAATGTTTTTCTGTTTTTTCTAAAAAAATATGGAAATGGTTAGGGTTTGTTTTGAAAATAGATTTTTATCGCTGAATTTTTTCCGAAAATCGGAAAAAAATAAATGAAATTTACGAAATACAGCAATATGATAAAATATGAATCTTTACATCAAGATTTGTTGACGCAGCTTAAAAAGAAGGCTCCTCAACATTCAAAATTAGTTACGCAATTAGTTGATATTTTGCGACTTGACAGAACGGCTGTGTATCGCCGCTTGCGAGGAGAAGTCCCGTTCGGTTTTGAAGAAATCATGATTATTGTCAATGAATTTAATATTTCATTGGATAATATGCTCGGAGTGGACGCTCGTACCACCCTTCCTTTCAGGTTTCAACCGCTCGAAAAGGGAAATCCCATAGAAATTGATTATTCGCTCTTGGATGAATATTTACAAGCCATAAAAGACATAGCATCCGATCCGAAGGGAGAAATATCGTCGGTTACGAATCTGTTACCTCAACTGTTTTATACCGGATTCAAATCCATTTATCGGTTCTATTATTTTAAATGGCTGTATTATTCTATTCCCGCCCATCAAATAATCCCCTATCATGAAATTATATTTCCGGAAAAGCTCGTTCAAATTGCCGAAGACATTTTTACTCATTCGAAAAATATAAAAACCGGATATTATATTCTCGACAGTCGAATTTTTCAAAATTTTATTGATGATGTTTCTTTTTTTAACAGCATTCGTTTAATAACGGATGATGACGTCCGCTGTATCAAAGACGAACTGTTCCGTTTTCTCGACTATATGGAAGCTGTTGCAGAAAAAGGTTTTGCTGACGATCCATCGAATAAAGTGTTTATCTATATTTCGGATACAAATATTGATACGTCCTATTATTATGTTGATTCACAATATTCTTTCCGCTTCGTATTGATTTGGTCGTTTATTTTTAACAGTATATTAACTTTTGACGAAGAAACGTTGAAAATGATGAAGCATCGGATTCGTTCGATAATCAGGACTTCCACTTTACTCTCCGTTGCCGGGGGAAAACAACGTTCCGAGTATTTCGAGAAAAAAAGAAAAATCGTGGAACAGTTATAAGCGAAACTTCTCGTATTTCAAGTTTTATTTTCCCATCGAAATTAACAGATACCGAATATCAGTGAGTTATATGTTCGTTTCGCAAATAGAGTACAAATGAAACGATAGTAAGTTATTCTCGTGGGCTTCCGCTCCCAAAACAGCAGGGAAGCCATGAGCGGGAAATAACCGGAAAGGTATGGGAAATAACTTATGATATTTTGATTTTGTCGGTCGTTCATCGGTCGTTTCAGTCGTTTATCGGTCGTTTGCCAATTCGTAAAAAGTATCCCCCTACCTGTTTCGCCAATTTTCAAAAACACTTGGCATTTTTATTTATTCGGCAATTATTCGGCAAATTCGGCAATTATTCGGCAATATCAAATAAGTATTTGACAGATTTAGTTTCCCCACTTTTGTAAAGTAGTTTCTTCTCTACCAAATCCGCTAAATCTGCTCGCGCTGTTCTTTCTGCAATTTTATAATGTTCTGCATACTCAAGCCCTGTTATTTCTTTTTTATTTTTATAAAACAATAGCGCATCTACTTGCCTGTCATTCAATCCAAATTGCTTCAGTTGTTCTTCTGAAAATCTATCCTTAAAAAGCCGAACAATAATGCCGCCGCAGTCTTCTTCTATTATTGGAGTTGGAAGTCCTGCCAATTTGCAAGAATCCATAATTTTCATAATGCCACTACCCCAAGAGTCAATATAACCACCAAGAAAACAGGCTCCTGCAAGTATCGGATTGCGAGGAAAAGAGGAATGATGTTTTGTTAATTTGTCGAGCGTTATACCATCGGGTAAAGTTCCGTGATTCCAAAGCGTAAGTTTGTTATCATACACACGAAGCTGTGTTGGCGCACCCATATAATTGCGGTGTATGAGAGCATTTAAAAGCATTTCTCGAAGTGCCGGTATCGGATATTCGAGCGTTTCAATGCGATTCATTCCCTCGAAAGAAATATTGCGTATCAAAAATTTGTAGTCAAGTGTGCGCAAAACTTTGTCTAATAATAGAATGATATTACCTTCTTCCGTTTCTTGAAAACGAATTGTAAAATCATCGTCTTCAAATTTGCCGATTTTGACAAAAATATTCGGATAGAATCTACCTGGGTCTTTACCGAACAAAACAATGGCAGCGCGTTTGAGTTGTCCGTTTTTTGTTAAACGAAGTTTTTCCAAAAGTTCGGGTGTGGAAAGTCCGTCAATATCGGGCAGGCGACCGGCTTCTTCCGCTTTCCTCAGGAAAATCTTTATTGTTCTCTCGTCAATATCATCAAATGAGGCATCGGCTTCTACTACATCGTCCCAAGTATGCCCTGCACGTTTGAGCAAAAACTCGTTTAAAGCTGCGCCTGTGAGTTCCATTTTTACGCTTCCGCATCGGTAATAATATCTGCCGCGCAATGAAATCGGCACAGAATAGGGCTGTACTACAATTTCGATAAAATGTTTGTCATCTTCCTGCAAAAGATTGACTTCAGCGGTAATTCCCATACAATTTTTGATTTTGTTGGGAAGTTCGTCCATTAGTTTTTTGTAATCTTCCAAACCAACGACATTTCCATTATCATCTTTGCCGATATAAATTCTTCCGCCTTGTGCATTGGCAAATCCGCATATCCATTTTAGATAGTCGTCGTGCCATGAGGACTTGTATTCTATGTTTTGTTGTTCGGGCATAGTATTTAATGTTTTAACTGTTTAGTTCTTCCAAGAAATTCACATAAACAAAGGGGTCTTCAAATTCAATTTTTTCATTA
>WRFZ01000109.1 GCA_009778655.1 Candidatus Azobacteroides sp. | reverse complement strand
TACCGAACAGAGAAGTTAAGCCCGACTGCGCCGATGGTACTGCGTGCAGCGGGAGAGTAGGTAGCCGCCGCTTTTTTCGAAAAACCCTTCATCTCAATCGGTGAAGGGTTTTTTTTGTTATAATGTGAAATTTATACTTTGTTTTTAAGCAGACGCTATCTCTCCCCTCCCCTCACATCAGCTCCCCACAATAATTTCTTTCTCAAAGTTTCGTAAAAATTTTGAGGATAGGGCTTCACGAGTTGAATGGTAAAATCGGCTTTTCGGATGAAAAATTCGCTTCCGGAAGGATAAATTTCCGAACGACCATCCAAAGCGACCAAAAAATTGTTATTTCGAGTTTCAACTTTCAAACGAATGCGATAATCTTCGGGAATTACCAAAGGACGAACATTCAACGAATGCGGAGCTACCGGACTCAACACAAAATTGCTGGCTTGCGGAATGATTATCGGTCCGTTAACGCTCATCGAATAAGCCGTCGAACCGGTCGGAGTGGCAATCAATAAGCCATCTCCCAAGTAATTTGTTAAATATTCTTCGTTCAGAGAAGTATGAATGGTTATCATGGAAGAAGTGTCTCGTTTGAGTATGGCGATTTCATTCAAGGCATAATTATATATTCCCCGAAAAGGCGGATCGCTTTCCAATTCAAGTACACTGCGCTTTTCGATCGTATATTCCACTCGGAAAATTTCGTCTAAGGTCGTTTCAATGTCATCCGGATTAATATCAGCCAAGAAACCGAGTCGTCCGGTATTGATTCCGAGGATAGGAATGTTTTGCCGACCAACCCAAGCGGCTGTCCGCAAAAAAGTACCGTCGCCACCCAAACTGATTACCATATCGAGCGTCGGCCGGTCGGTTTCAATCAATCCGTTAATAGTTGGCACACAAGCGAATTGCTTGGTTAAATAATTATAAAAACGATGCTCCGCATAAATTTCCGCATGCATCGCCTGCAATTTATTGAAAAGCGCTTGAATACTTTTCTGCTTTTCAACTTGAAATTCATTACCGAATAAACCTATCTTCATACATTACGAGTATAAGTATTTACGTGTTTTTAACACCCGAACGTTGTTTATTAAGATTTCTTTGCTAAACATTTTGTTATTATTCAAGTAAATCCATTACTTTTGCATCGGGATTTAATACTAAAAACATACAAATATAATTATTTATTTGTAAACATTCTTAAAAATACAGAATTTATCATTTATGAACGTATTATTATTTATTCAAAATGAAGCGGGAAACGCAATCACGCGAGTGACGGAAGCTCCAATTTCCGAAACTGTTAAAACAATGAATATATGGGATTTATCAATTAAAGGAGGATGGCTCATGATTCCTATCGCTTTGTTGCTGTTTATAGCAATTGCCATTCTCATTGAACGCGTTTTTGTTATCAAAAAAGCCGGTAAAGAAGATCCCTCTTTTATGAATCGTATAAAAGATTATATTCATGAAGGGAAAATTGATTCGGCAATCAATCTGTGTCGGATGACGAATACTCCCATTTCCCGAATGATTGAAAAAGGAATTTCCCGTTTAGGTCGTCCGATGAATGATATTCTGGTAGCTGTCGAAAATGTGGGGAACATCGAGATTGCCCAATTGGAAAAGGGATTTCCATGGGTGGCAACCGCTGCCGCCGCCGCTCCGATGCTTGGATTTCTCGGAACGGTGACCGGTATGGTTCGCGCTTTTTTTGCCATGGCGAATGCGGGATCCAATGTGGACATAACCTTGCTTTCTTCCGGTATTTACGAAGCGTTGGTAACAACGGTAGCCGGTTTGATCGTAGGAATAATTGCGTTGTTCGCTTACAATTATTTAGTGGCTCAAGTCAACGGAGCGGTAAATAAAATGGAAACCCGTTCAATGGAATTTATGGATTTATTAAACGAACCGACAAAGTAATTGAATTTGTTATGGCGCTTAAAAGAAAAAGTAAAATATCGGTAGAATTTAGTATGGCTTCCATGACGGATATGATTTTCCTGTTGCTTATATTCTTTATGCTTACCTCAACTGTTGTGGTACCGAACGCCATTAAAGTTCTCTTGCCGCAAAGTTCTCAACAGACTTCCGCCAAGCCTCTTACACGAGTGACGATTGATGCCGATTTGAATTATTTTGTAGCCTATGGCAATCAAAAAGAACGACGGGTGACTTTCGAAGAAATTACTCCTTTTCTGAAGGATTGTTATAACCGGGAACCGGATATTTATGTGGCCTTATACGCCGATGAAACGATTCCTTATAAAGAAATCGTAAAGATTTTGGATATTGCCAATCGAAATGATTTCAAAATGATATTAGTTACACGTCCCAAATGAAGGTGACAAAAGAAGAACTGTACGGATATACAGGATCGGGCATTTTTTGCTTGTTGATTTTTCTTCTCCTCTACTTTATCGTTCTGAAAACAACGGTCAAAGTCGGAGAAGAGGGCATTTTGGTTAATTTCGGAAATGTTGATTTGTCTTCCGGTACTTTTGAACCCAAACGCGGGGAACCTCAAGATGAGATCACTCAACCGAAACCGGTTCAACAACCGGTTCCGAAACCGAAAACGCCTCCCTCAGTTCAACAAAAACCACAAAAAACAGTTACTCAGCCGATTACGCAAAACAAAGAAAATACCGCCGCTATTGAAGCCGCACGAAAAAAACAAGAAGAAAAAAAACGATTGGAGGCCGAACAACAGGCGCAACGTACTAAAGAAGCGGAAGAACAGCGAAAGCGTGACGCTATCAACCAACAAGTTTCCGGCGCTTTCAGTTCGGGAACAACCGGTCAAAACCAACGAGGAAGCGGAACAACCGGCAGCGGCATTCAAGGAAATCCGGAAAGTACGTCTTCCGTCGGATCGCCGTCGGGAAGCGGCTACGGCGAATTTAATCTGGGCGGAAGATCTTTGGGTATGGGAGGACTGCCGCGTCCCGTTTATTCCGTTCAAGAAGAAGGTCGCATCGTTATTAATATTACGGTTGACCCGAAAGGGAATGTTACTCGCGCCGTAATCGGTAAAGGGACGAATATTGATAATGAAAGTATGCGAAAATCCGCTTTGGAGGCTGCCCAAAAAGCAAAATTCAACAGCATCAGCGGAAATAATGATCAATTCGGAACCATTACGTACAAGTATTCGTTAAAATAATTACAAAAATATAAGCATTATGAAAAAAGTATTTATTTTTTTAGCAGAAGGTTTTGAAGAAACCGAAGCCGTTGGCACAATGGATGTAATGCGTCGTGGCGAATTAGATGTGACATCCGTTTCTATCACGAAAAACCTGCTCGTGACCGGAGCACACGGAATAGCTGTTCATGCCGATACGCTTTTTGAAAAAGCGGATCTTTCATCCGGAGATCTGTTGGTTTTACCCGGAGGAATGCCGGGAGCATCGAACTTAAATGCGCATGAAGGTCTTAAAAATTCTTTGAAACAATATGCGACAAACGGTAAAAAAATTGCCGCGATTTGTGCCGCACCTTTGGTTTTAGGCGGTTTGGGCTTATTGCAAGGAAAAAATGCAACGGCTTATCCGGGTTTTGAATCAACCTTGAAAGGCGCCGCATTTGTTAAGAATCCTGTTGTCAAAGACGGGAATATTATCACCGGACGAGGACCCGGATTGGCATTCCAATTCGGCTTAGCGATTGTAGAGGAATTGCAGGGAAAAGCAAAAGCCGACGAAGTCGCCGAGGGGTTATTGTTGAAATAAAGATATCGATTCCGGACTTCGGCGTCCGAAATCATCATTTGGGTAAGGCTTTTAATACAAAGTAAGGCTTTACAAGGTATTTTTGTGATATTAAAATTTAAAAGTTACTCCGCGAACGCTTCGCGAGGCTCGTTCCACCGGAAAATAAAATAACCAAAATAGTAACGCTTGACAATCGCACTTTCTGTGAATACAGTTCATTAAGAGCGACAAAGAGACCATTCCAAATTCTTCCGTAAATCGGCGATACATTGTCTCACACAAAACGATTAAAGATCTTTTGGTTGATAGCAAATTATCGGTAAATATTCCCGAAAAATTTATTGTCAGTTAGTTGAACCTGTGTTGCCAAGTTTAAGGAATGGTACACAAAAAAAATATCTCAAGCTAAGCGCAAGGATGAAAATTTTTAAGGTGTCAATTCATATTTTTCGGATTAAGCGGTGTAAAATGCTTATCCATTAATATATACTCGCCGGTCAAACCGAAGCCTCATTGTAAAAAACAGGCCCGCCACAACACTAAAATATATCGGAATGTGGCCCTGTGTCGAGTAAAATTAAAACAAGCTTCTCTTCTGTTTGTTGCCACAACAACAACCAATCAGATTTGACATGGCATTCCCAAACAACCGTTTTATATCCTTCCAAGGTATGAGCGCGGTATTTTGTATCCAATTTTTTACCTTTGGCAAGCGTATGAATTATTTCCTTGAGTAATTTCAAATCTAAGTTCCGGCGATAAGACAAATCCACATGATGCTGAAACAAAAACCACCCACAGAAGCAAGATACCGTTAAACTCAATTACAGATGTTCTGCAAGAAGATCCTCCACCCTTCCGGATGCCCAAAGGAGACGGCATACCGGATGTGGCTTTTCCGGGGAATGCCCGATCAACCACCTTGGGAGATGTCGGAATGCTTGCAGCTTATATAGGATTGGCGCTTACCATCGGACAAGTCATCAATTACGATGAATTTCTTGGAATTTGGTTGGGGAAGAACGGTAAACTTTATAACACTTCTTGGGGTGGAAACGGATCTGCAGGAGGCAAAGAAATATATGCACATGCAAGATACAGAACAATCGGAAAGTTTGGAACTGCAATGGGCGTAACATTATTGGTGTTAACAGGTATTCAATGGAAGAGAGGAGATATCGGTACAGGCTGGGCTTTGGCGCAAGGGGCTTCGACCGGTTTCACTATGGTATCAAAAGCTTCTATCGGTTTGGCTTGGGATTTTGGATGGGGAATATTAGGTCCTTGGGTAACTTCTTGGGATTCGTACCAACGGTTTAAATTCAATTTCTATTACGGGGAATCGGCAGTAGGGCCTCCTTCCGAATTGAATCGGGAATTATGGAACGATTTTTATGAAAATTATCAATTTTAAACCCTTGAGGGTTATTCTTTACTATTATTATCTTTTGCAAGGGAAAGGACGGCAAGCTGAAAATTTAGCAATAAGGATGTTTACCCTGTTATTATCGTTGATATTAATGGGATTATTAGCCATATTGTTTGCATTATTGTATAATGGTATGATTGGCATTATTTTAGCGGTTCTCATATATATATATTGAGAGAGATATATATATCCAAAAAATTGACGATAAAGGATTGATGACTAAAATAGTGAAAGAAAAACCCAAGATTATGAACAGCAATATTCTATCGGTTATTTTTGTCATTTTATTTACAGTGTTTTGTTTTTTTGCTCTCGTTGTATTTGAAAACTTAGCAAAAGAAATAGAAAAAATGGGTATTCACTTGATTAAGTAGTGGAAGTATTTCTATGAAAATTATCAATTCTAATATTTTTCAGAAAATCAATCTTTTTTATTATTTTGCGAGATAAAATTCAATAGTTTTTCTACCTTTGTGCGAACGTTTAATTGGAATATAACAAATGCAACCGGCTACTCACAGTCCCTACCTCTTGTTTGACAGAAATAAATGGGCGGAGCTTCGCAAGTCTGAACCGATGACTTTAACTGCGAGCGAAATTCAACAATTGAAGGGTATTAATGAAGAATTGTCAATGGATGAAGTTCGCGATATTTATCTGCCTTTGTCTCGTTTACTGAATTATTACGTCAATTCGACCAAAAGCCGGCAAGCGGTTATGATGAACTTTCTGAACGAAGAACTCCAAAAAATTCCTTTTATTATCGGAGTTGCGGGCAGCGTTTCCGTGGGCAAAAGCACTTCGTCGCGCGTGTTGCAAGCATTATTGAGCCGTTGGAAGGAAAATAACCGGGTGGCTTTGATCACTACCGACGGTTTTTTATATCCGAATGCCGTGCTTGAAGAGAGAAATCTGATGTCGAAAAAAGGGTTTCCGGAATCGTACGATATTCATCAATTACTTCAATTTGTCAGCGATATAAAATCGGGCAAAGCGAAAGTTACGGCGCCGAAATATTCCCATTCGGTTTATGATATTTTGTCGGACGAGCAAATCGTGATTAATCCGCAACCCGATATACTGATTCTTGAAGGTTTGAATGTTTTGCAAAATCGAATGGATTATCCGAAGCAAAATAAGCCGGCTATTTTCGTTTCCGATTTCCTTGATTTTTCCATTTATGTAGATGCCGAAGAAAATTACCTCGAAGAATGGTTTTTGACCCGTTTCATGAAATTTAGGGAGACCGCATTCAACGATCCGAAGTCCTATTTTTATTCGGTGTCTATATTACCCGAACAAGAAGCGAGAGCAATAGCATTGAACGTTTGGAGGGAAATCAACCGCAAAAATCTGCGCAAAAACATTCTCCCGACGCGAGAGCGGGCGCACTTAATTCTTCACAAAGGAAAAAACCATTTGGTGGATTACGTGAAACTACGAAAGTGAATCGGGATTGATTTTCCAATGCCCGGTTTTTTCGCTTCCTATTCGTTCGAGGATTTTTTCTTTTTTCATTTTCTTTATATCCCGTAGAACGGTTCGTTTGGATACAGCCAATTTCAGAGCAATTTCATTTAAGGGAATTCGATTATCTTCTATGATTAATGCCAGAATCCGGCGTTCCCGGTCGGAAGAATTGTTTGGCGGGGTTGATTCGGTATCGGCGAAATCAACAACATTATCAACATTATCAATATTCTCAATATCATCGGCCTTATCGAAGTCGTCATCAACCGTATCCGTCGGATCAGCCGATTCTTGTTTCTCTGTCTCCCGGCGGATAGGAGAAGTATCTCCAAACACTCGGACAATCAACCGTCCGGGTAATTTGATAAATTCCGGAGGTCGTAAACCGCAATTAACAAAAGCCGTACAGATTTGTCGGATTCCGGAGCCGTATTCGTCAAACATTCCCGCGTCTTTAAATAACTCTGCGATTTGACGGTTACGCGGTCGGGAAATATAGCCGTTCGACGATAATTGTTTAATGGATAAATCATCCGGTAATGCTCCCGAATTATAAAATTCTATATAACCGTCAAATATCTTTATAATTGAATTGTAATCGGAATTGTAATCCCGGTGGATAATCATATTTACCACCAATTCCCGAACGGCTTCCAAGGGATATTGCCATTGAACAGGTTCGTCCGCTTGCGTTTCTTTACCTATATGTTTGCAAATAAAGCGCATCGTTTCTTCCGCTTCCGTAAACAAATCCGTTTTTAGAGTTAAAGTATCCGAAGTCACTGTCGGTGAAGAAAAGCGACCCAACTCAACGGCTGTTTCCGATTCTTCTCCGGGGAGAAACAACAGCCAGCAAGCATTTGTGATGGCGTCTCCTTCCGCTAAACCGTATTTTCGCAGAAAAGTAAGCGGCTCTTCGGGCGGGCATTGTTTTTTGCGGCTGATTCGTTCGATCTGCCGATACAATTTTCTAAAGGAAAGATCGGTAATCGTTTTATTGGGCCGGGAATTGGTATCCCAACCGGAATCAATCGTTTGCTTGCGGAAATCAATGGCTTCCCGAACGGAAAGCTCCCTTGTGGATTTGCTCGAACGTTTATAGTATCTGCCTTCAAAAGCAACCGGTTTTACGGGATATTCCGCTACGGATATATAGACTACAATCTTTTCCTCGATTTCTATCAGTTCGATGTGAGGTAATAATCGCGGAGTTGTTCGGGTATGAATTTCCTGAAACCATTGATTTATATTTTCTTTTGCATCCGGAATCCCTTTAATTTCTTTTAATTCGGATATTCCGAGTAATAGCACGCCGCCGTGCGAATTAGCAAAAGCCGTCAATGTTTCGATTGTTTCGTGTCCGAAAAAAAGTCGAAAAGCGAGGCGCTCGGATTCGCCTTCTTTTAACCAATTAGAGAGTTCGTCATTTAACACGATACAAATTTGATAAATTGTTTTTATTATTCGATTTTTTCCAAATAAGCGCTTGGAATATACGTGGTAGCTAAAGAAAATAAACCCTCCAAACGTACCACGACCCGTTTATGACCTTTGATTCGAACCAATTCTCCTTCAATGCCGGCAAAATCGCCTTTGATGACCCGTACCCGATCGCCCCGTTTCAAATTTGTATTTTCAATTCGTACCGCCGATTCGGAAAAGTCAAGCAAAAACATAAAATCTTGCATTTGTTTGTCCGGGACAACAAGCAATTGATGGCTTTCGAGATTTCGTAAGAAAACCATTTTTATCCTCGATTCTCCCGGCAAAGCGAGTGCGGTTTGCCGGTTTGTTCGTATGAACAATAAACCCGGCACAATCGGTTTTTCTCTTTTTATTCTTCTGCCGTTTCGTTCAATCCATACGGTCCGGAAAGGAATGAAATTCTCAATGGTTTGTTCATCTAACCATATTTTCATTTTTCGTTCCGTTTGATATTTTACTTTTACCGCATACCAATTCATAACTTTGCCCTCATTTCGATTTTCTTATAAAGATAAATCATTACTCAATTGAAAATAAAGAAATTATTTAAAATCAAATATTTACGTAAGAGCCAAAATTCGAATGTCAGTTTTCGTCTGTATAATAATTGTGTTTGTAATGTCCGTATTGTCCGTACCCGTAAATATTTTCATCGGTTACGGCATTCAAAACAACACTTAAATTATTTAATTTTTTCTCTTTATACAATTCTTGAATTTCCGACAAAGTCTTTTTCAAAGTATAATCCGAGCGCAGCAGGAAAATGGTAGATAATGCGTAGGCATTGATGTTGTAAACATCTGCAACCAAACCTATCGGCGCCGTATCTACGACAATGTAATCGTATTCCCTCCCGATGGTTTGAAACAATTGCTCCAATCGTTCGGAAGACAATAACTCGGCGGGATTCGGCGGAAAAACCTGTACGGGAATAATATCCAAATTCTTATGAAACGTATGAGAAGCATCTATGATTTCATTGATTCTTACTTTGGGATCCGAGAGAAACATAGAGGTTCCTTTTTCCGAGTGTAATGTTCCCAGCGTTTTTGCCATAACGGATTTTCTTAAATCCAAATCAATCAGCAAAGTTTTTTTCCCGGTGGCAGCTAAAGTCATGGCTAAATTTCGAGAAAAGAAACTTTTCCCGTCTCCGCTGGTGTAGGAAGTAACCGATATTACTTTTCTTCTTTCGCTTCCTACAATGAATTCCAAATTGGAAATAACCGTTCGAAATCGCTCGGCTATCGAGGAACGTATTTTCAATACCGGAAAAGGATCCGTATTTTTCACCATCGGAATAACTCCGAGGAAAGGCGCCGAGATTACTTTGGTTACGTCTTCTTTTATATGGACTTTATTGTCAAATAAATCTCGGATATAAATAATGATTACCGGAATAATTACGGACAACATCAAAGCAGCCAATAAAATAATCAATTTTTTGGGTTTGACCGGAGTCGAATCATAAAAAGCGGGGTCAATCACTTTTGCGTTGGGGGTTGCCATTACCAAAGTCAATCCCGTTTCCTCCCGTTTTTGCAACAAATAGGTGAAAAGCGCTTCTTTTAAGCTCTGTTGTCGGAACAAATCTCGCGACTCGCGTTCTTGAGTAGTCAAACTGCGGGCTTGACCTATGTACATGTTTTCTTGTCGTTGCAATTCTCGAATCGTTGATTGTATGCCGGCTTCCGAAATACTGATCCCTCTCAGCAGATCTTCGCGTATCATGGCGATTTGATTATTAAATTCAATAAGCATCGGATGGCTTTCCGACATTCCGGCAGTTGTTCTCTTTTTTTCTATAAGTTGTTCGTTATATTTTTGAATCAAAGAGATAACCGTCGGGTCGGTTAATCCCACATTGGAAGGAATCGCATTGTCTTTATTCGCCGGATTCATCAGATAATTTTGAATCTGCTTGAGAAGATCCATTTGAATCCCCGCATCCGTTATTTTCTTATTATATTCTCCGGAAGAGGTTAATAATAATTGTCCTTGCGCTTGCAAATCGGTAATTCCCTGCGTTTTTTGATACGACTCAACATTTTTTTCAGCCGATTGCAACTCGCCGGTAACCGATTGTAACCGGTCGTCTATGAACGAAATCGTACTGTAGGCGACATAATTTTTATCGTCAACGGCATTCTTATTATAATGAGCGACCAATGCGTTAATAATATCCTGTCCCTTTTGCGGAGTAGCCGTTGTCAATGACAATTCCACTACGCTGGATGTTTTGTTCACGGCATTGATATCCACTTGCGGAAGAAACGTGGGAGCGGCAGGGTCTTTAATCACCACTTCTATCGGAAAAGATTCTTCTCCGAAAGGATTTAACGTAAAAGTCAATATTCCCCACGGCGAGTTTAATTCTTTTCCTATTTCCACTTTTTGATCGAAATTTTCATCGCCGGAATGTACCGATAAAACATTTTCGCTTACCAAATTCACCGTAAATGACCCCGGCGCGATTACATTCGGAACAGAAACATAGACCGGCGTTTTTTTATAGATTTCATGTTTTTTTATTCCTCCTTTTTTATAATAGTCCACGCCGATTCGAAGGCTATCCACAACTCCTTTCATCAATATTCGAGCGCGGAGTACTTCAATTTCATTGTCTAAGTTACTCGTAGGGGTGATAATCCCCAAATCGCTGAATGCAGACATTACATCCGTTGTCTGGCCTTTCTTTTCGTCGTTGATCACAACTCTTGAAAGGATTTTGTATTGGGGTGTAGCATAAAAAAGATAGGCAAGAGCAAGTCCTAAGCAAATCGCGATGGAAATTAAAAAACTTTTCCAATATCGCAGATAATGAAAAAGAATCTCGACAATGGAAATTTCATCTTGGTCTGTATTTTCCTGTTGGAAATTGTTTGATTCCATAATTCAATGAAGTAAAATATTAATTTCTGACAAAAAGTGCAATGGCGGTAATAACTACGGAAATTAACGATACGACAAGCGGCAGATTTTGATTGTAAGTAGAACTTCCGGCTTTTGTTCCATTGGGAGTTACATACAAAATATCGTTCTGGTGTAAGTAATAGTCGGGTGAAAAAAAGAGGTCGGGCGATGTTAAATCAATAGAATAGAATTTTTTTTCTCCTTTTTCCATCCGTATCAGTTGCACATTGTGCCTTTCTCCGTAAATGGTGAGGTCTCCGGCTAAAGCAATCGCTTGCGGAATCGAGATCTTTTCGTCCGTAACGGTATATACTCCCGGTCGGTTTACTTCGCCTAAAACGCTGATTTTATAATTTAAAAAACGAATATTAATTACCGGGTCGGCCACAAATTTCGAAACTGCTTTTTGCAATTCTTGAATGGCTTCTGTTTTCGTTAATCCGGCGACATGGACTTCTCCCACAACCGGGAAGTTTATATTTCCTTTCGGATCAACCAAATAACCCATTACGTCAAGAGTGGTGGTTGATAAAGTTCCTCCCTTATTCAGAAGAGCCGTATTAAAAACTTCGACTGCATCCGGATTGACGGCGGATACTGTAATAAAGAGATTATCATTCGGCATGATTACGGCGTTAAATTCGCTATTGTCTTGAGCGGAAATTCCTTCCGGAATCTTATCCGAGTTTTGGAAATATACGACGTCTCGCCTTGACCCGCAAGATGAAAATAATAAAATAAGCAGTGTTGCCGCAAAATAAAAAGAAAAATGCGCATGTTTCATTTGAACTAACTTACTAATGTAATAAAATAGGGTTGACTAAAAGTTGTTTCTCTGTTTACAACCTTGCATAAAAATTTTTGCAAAGATACATAATTTATTTTTATTTCAAACAGAAAGTACCATTTTTTGAATTTGTGCTTAGTCGCTTGAACATTGAGGAATAAAAACGACAACGCTCTTTGATTTCGGTTCATACGAAAAGTCATTAACCGGAAGGAATTAAAAAAAACGAGGAATCGCTTTGCCGATTCCCCGTCTTTCGCTTAATTTATTATGGCAATTTATCATTTAACGATAAATAGATAGCAACACTGTCATTTCGGCATAGTAACCGACTACCGCAGAGAGATGATCGGCAGCAATGATCGGCGTAAAACTGACATTTCCGCCCAATTGGAACGTCAACAGTCCCACTGTGGCAAAGACAATAAGCAGGGTTTTAAGTAAATTCAATTTTTGCACTTTCATAAATCAGTTTTTAAAGTTTGTTTGTAATTAAGGTGCAAAATTAGATAAAATTTTTTTAATACAATGCGGAATGGCGGGATTTTTTTCACATAATTTGTATTTTATTCAATATATATGAAAATAAATTAAAGTAATTTCAACTTTCATGTCTGTGCTTTTTCAAAAAAAATCTGAAATTGTCTTTTATAAATTCATAATTCATAATTCATAATTCATAATTCATGTTTTATAATTTATAATTTATATTTCTCCCACAGTCCGGATGTAATGCAGTCTCGCGATTGTTCCATTAATTTACGAACTATTACCGCGACTTCACGGATATTTTCGGGTTGAATTTCATCCGTCGGGATCGGATCGTGAATAATCATTTCCATTTTACAGGGGTTAATTCGATAAGTACCAATCGGCATGACGTCATACGAGCCGTTGATTGTGATGGGAACGATCGGTAATTTCAAATCCAACGCCATTTGGTAAGCTCCTTTTTTAAATACTCCCGGCTTTCCCGTATGTGTTCGAGAGCCTTCCGGGAAGATAGCGATGGATGCGCCGTTTTTCAATTTTTCCTCCGCTAACCGGATGGTTTTCGCCGCAGCCTGGGGTGAAGAACTGTCCACGAAAATAAAACCGGCAGCCTCGCATGCAATTCCTACAAAAGGTATTTTCCGTAAACTTCGTTTCATTACCCACTTGATTGGTTGTCCGATATAACCGTAGATAAGGAAAATATCGTAAGCTCCCTGATGATTGGAAACGAAAATGTAGGATTGTTTTTTGTCTAATTTTTCTTTTCCAACGACTTTCACCGGACACAGAGTGAAAATACAAATCAACCGCGCCCATAGTTTGCCGGGGTAATAGCTGAAAAAATGTTCGCCGCCACACATACAACCCACAAACGTGGTGATTGCCGTAATCAACGTAGCGATTAAAGATAAAGGAATCCAAATGAATAGTTGATAAAGAATCAACGCAAAACGTTTCATGTGTTTTCAATAATTTGGAGCAAAAATAAGAAATTATTGTGTTTTCACAAATTTTTTTTTATTATTTCGTAAAAAATCTTTTATTTTGCAAGAGAAAAAATAAAACTGCATTTATATTTCGATTCCATGCGTGCATTTATCAAAAGTTGTGGAATAATTGTGTTGATTGTTGGGGAATTGTTCCTCATCATACCGTTTTTCGCAAAATGTCAGACCGATACAACTTTGCTTATCGGTTGGTTATTAGTACTTGTCGGATTTATCTTGTATCTTTTGATAAATAAAAAAATCCGTTAACGATAACGGACTTTCATCAAACAATTGAATTAACAGACACCCTTTCCTCCCTACAATTGCATTGACAAAGTTCATTCACACACTCTGTAACTAATATTGAAAATCTTGATACAACTTTCACAAGCAACAACAAGAAGAGATAATCTTTAATTTGACCGCCTCAATACA
>WRFZ01000108.1 GCA_009778655.1 Candidatus Azobacteroides sp. | reverse complement strand
CTTCCTTGACGATATATTGTAAGTTGGCATCTACCCGCTATTTCGATCGGGAAACCATCGGTTCGGGATTAGAGGCGATTCAAGGGAAAGACAAAACCGATATTTTCGGATTAATACGCTATAATTTTTAGATCGGGTCAATGAATCGTCGGGTCAGATCACCGTAAGCGTCAATTCGACGGTCGCGTAAGAAAGGCCACCAGCGACGAACGTCTTCCGAGCGTTCCGGGTTAATTGCTACGATTAAGTTTTCTTCCTTTTCGGAAGAAGCTTGCGATAAAATTTCTCCTTGCGGGCCGGAAGCAAAACTGCCGCCCCAAAATTGAATCCCTTGCGTTTGTCCCGAAGGATCGCTTTCATGTCCGACCCGGTTAACGGCAACGAGCGGTAAGCCGTTATAAATCGCATGTCCGCGCTGAGCGGTTACCCATGCGTCTTGTTGCCGTTTTTTTTCTTCGATAGAATCGGAAGATTCCCATCCGATGGCGGTAGGGTAAATCAACAAGTCGGCTCCGGCTAAAGCCATTAAACGGGCCGCTTCGGGATACCATTGATCCCAGCAAACCAAAACGCCCAATTTCCCGACAGATGTCGAAATAGGTCGGAATCCCAAGTCGCCGGGAGTGAAATAAAATTTTTCGTAATACGCCGGATCATCGGGAATATGCATTTTACGATATTTTCCGGCTATTGTTCCGTCTTTTTCGATGACTACCGCTGTGTTATGGTATAAACCCGATGCGCGTTTTTCGAACAAAGACAAAACGAGAACAACGCCCAATTCTTCAGCTAAACTCCCGAATAATTCCGTAGAAGGACCCGGAATTGTTTCCGCCCAATCAAATACCCGGGTATTTTCCGTTTGGCAGAAATACAAACTGTTGTGTAATTCGGGTAAAACTACCAATCGGGCGCCTTGTGAAGCGCAAATCCGAATATTTTCAATTAATTTGTTTTTATTCAATCCGACATCGGGTGTATTGGCTTGTTGAATTAAACCTGCTATTAATAAATCTTGCATAATCTATAATTCATAATTTATAATTCGCTTTCATACAAATCCTGCCGGCAATTGCATCGTTATGCAATGCAGGCTTCCGTGCTGCTCTATCAGCGGACGGCAATCAATGCCGACAATTTCCCGATCCGGAAATGCTTCTTGTAATCGTTGCTTTGCAATTTCATCCAAGGGAGAATTATAAAACGGAAGCAATACGGCGCCGTTGATTATCAAGAAATTCGCATAAGTAGCCGGCAAACGTTCGCCTTCATAATAAACCGGTTCCGCCATAGGCAACGGAATTAGGCGATACGGTTCCCCGTCCAAGGTTTTGAATTTGCGAAGTTCATCTTCCATCCGGGACAATTCCTCGAAATGTTCGTCATTCGGGTCGGTACATTGTACGTAAGCAATTGTTTCCGGATTACAAAACCTCGCTAAAGTATCAATGTGACTGTCGGTATCATCGCCTGCCAAATAGCCGTGATTCAACCATAAAATCCGCTTTGCACCGAAAATCATTGATAAATAATCGGCAATCTCGTCCCGGCTTTTATAATCGTTCCGATTTACCGATAGCAAACAGCGTTCGGTGGTCAGAATCGTTCCTTCTCCGTCGGTTTCGATGCTTCCGCCTTCCAAAACCATGTGTAACATACTTTGGTAAACCGTTTTCGGAGAAAAAACTTGGCTTTCGTATAATTGTCGGGTAATTTGATTATCGTAATTCGCCGGGAATTTCAGCCCCCAGCCGTTAAATGTGAAATCGAGCAAATACGGAACCCCATTCACAAAAATCGAAATCGGGCCGTGATCGCGCGCCCAAGTATCGTTGGAAAGAATTTCCCGAAAGAGGATTCGGGAGTAGTCCGTATCGCCCAATGCTTGTTTGACTTCCTCTGCTGAACGGCAAACTATAATCAGCTTTTCGCGCTTGATAATTTCTTTAGCGACGGATACGAAACAAGGAATTACTTCTTCCAACCGGCGCTTCCAATCCGTGTCGGAATGCGGCCAAGTCAGCAGAACCGCAGCCTGCGAAGTCCATTCGGCCGGGAAATGAATCGAAAAAAAAGATGGTTCCATACAAACGAGTTTTGCAAAGTTACAATTTTTCTCAAAATTTCACCTATATTTGTAATCGAATAACCGGTAATTTAAGATCAAATTTATGAAATTACGAGTTTCCGTCCGTATATTGTCCGGAACGACGACGGGTTTGTTCCTTTTATTTGTATTGTCTTGCAGTACCATTAAATACATTCCGGAAGGGCAATACCTTTTGGATAAGGTTTCATTAAAAACCGATTCCGTCGAAATTTCCGATGTTCAATTAACGGATTTCATCAAACAAAAGCCGAATGAGTCCAAACTCGGGCTGATGATTTATAACATGGTTGATAACGACTCCAACCGGCTCAAAAGAGCCGTTCGCAGAATCGGAGAACCGCCGGTTATTTATGATCAAAATTTCGTTAATCAGTCAATCAACGAATTGTCCATTGAAATGAAAAATCTGGGTTATTTGAACGCACAAGTAGAGGCTTCTGTTGATACGGCAGGGAAAAAAGTCTCGGTAGATTATCGAATACGAGAAGGAATCCCTTATCGGATACGAGATTATACAATTCAACTGCCGGATTCGCAAATGATTGCTTTAGCGCAAGGAATCCGCCCGTCAAGAAATTGGCTGTCGCGGTTAGTGCGTACAGAGGGACAACCGGCCGACAGTTTGGAGGTCCGGCAAGCCAATTCCAATCGAAACCGTCAACGTCGCGCCAATAATTATGCACTTGCAGCAAGCGCTATCAAACCGGGCAGTATTTTTGACATGGATCGTTTAAACGAGGAAAGAGGCAGGATCAGTAATATCCTGCGAAATCAAGGATACTACGATTTAACTGTTGACAATTTGCATTATTTAGCCGATACGACCTTGAATACCCATCAAGCGGATTTAAGTTTGTTCTTGCAAGACACCACACTGACAAACGTTTATCGGATTGCCAAGGTAAAAGTATTCAGCGGATACGAGCCCTTGTATAGCGAGAATTATGTCGTTATTGATTCAACCGAAAGGAAAAATATTGAAATTTATTACGATAAACTGCGATTTTTACGACCCTCGGTGATTGCCGATAAAGTGACAATCCGTCCGGGCGGATTGTTTCGGGAAAGATCGCGGGTATCAACCTACGGACTTTTTCAAGCGTTGAATTGCGTAAGCCGAGTTGACATAACCTATAAGGAAAGAAATTATCCCGATACCACACTTCTCGATTGCGAAATTTACCTGACGCCCGGAAATATTCATTCTTTTCAAACCCGCTTAGGCGGTACGAATAATGCCGGCGATTTTGGTGTTGCATTAGACATCAATTACGGACACCGAAATTTGTTTAACGGGTCGGAAATATTCAATATTCAATTGAAAGGAGCGTATGAATTTGTTTCCGGTAAATCGGATACCTATTCGATTAATCCGAACTTTTATGAAATAGGAATTATCCCTTCGTTGACTTTTTCCAAACTTCATTTGCCTTTTTTAGGCGCCTATCTTCAGAATAAATACAATATGCAAACCCAATACAGTGTGGGATATGACATTCAGAAACGACCGGAATATACGCGCGATTTTTTCAATTTTAAATGGCAAATCAGTTGGTCGGATCGGAACAACCGGGTGACGCACGCGATTAATCTTTTGGATGTGAATTATGTGGCGATGCCTTGGAAATCGGAACATTTTAAAGAATATTTACTTACGGAGATTGACCCGTTAGCGCGATTAAGTTATAATGATGTATTTACGGCAGGTATCGGTTATAATTTAATTTATACCAATTCCAACAGAAGAAAATCATATCAACACTTATATACTCTGCGGTTCAGTAGCGAATCGTCGGGCAATGCCTTACGCGGCATTTTTTCATTGGCCCATGCGGAAAAGAACGATGCCGGTCAATATACGATAGGGAATAATCCTTTTGCTCAATACGTGAAAGGATATATTGACTATGCCGAAACCGTCCCGTTGAAAGAAACAGAGGCCGTTGCTTTTCATACGGCTTTCGGGTTGGCTTATCCTTACGAAAATTCGGTGATTCTCCCTTTTGAAAAGCGTTTTTTTGCCGGAGGACCCAACAGTGTACGCGGCTGGCGTACTCGCTATTTAGGGCCCGGTTCGTTCAATCAAGGCATTCCGGGCGATCCGACGACGCATGTCGGAGATATTTATTTCATCGTAAGCGCCGAATACCGTCGTAAAGTGTTGAGATGGTTAGAGCCGGCGGTTTTTGTTGATTGCGGAAATATGTGGACCATCAAAGACTACGAGGGACAACCGGGCGGATTCTTTCGATGGAACTCGTTTTATAAAGAATTAGCGGTCGGAGCCGGCATCGGCTTGCGCTTCGATTTCAGCTTTTTCATTTTCCGAGTTGACGCCGGCACACGTATTTACGATCCGGCGCTTTCGGAAGGCAAGCGTTTTATGTTCTTACAATCCAATTTGTGGAATAATTCGGCAGCCTATGTAGCGATCGGTTATCCGTTCTGATGTAAATTCCCGTCATTGCGGGTAACTGTCTATTTGCTGCTTAGCCAGCGAAACAAATCATTTCCGTTGGCGTATAAAATCAATCCCAAAATGAAAATCATGCCGGCAATTTGAGCGTATTCCATGAATTTTTCGTTGGGTTTGCGACCGGTAATTACTTCATACAGCAGGAACATCACATGTCCGCCGTCTAAAGCGGGAATGGGCAGCAGATTCATAACGCCTAATATAACAGATAAAAGGGCGGTCATTTGCCAAAAAGAAGGCCAATGCCATTTCGATGGGAAGAGATTACCGATGGCTCCGAATCCGCCTAAGTTTTGGGCTCCCTCCTTAGAAAAAATAAATTTGAATTGACTTAAATACATTTTGATTGTATTCATTCCAATCCTTACGCCTGCCGGAATCGAAGTGAAAAAGTTGTATTGAACGCGTACCGTTTCATAAAATTCTTCAGCACGTTTAAGAGCAACGCCTATTTTTCCGAATTCATTCGGAACAATCGGAAGCGAAAGCAATTGATTATCACGGTAAACATCGAGTGTAATTTCTTTTTCCTTGTTTTCGGCAAGTAATTTTTGAATTTCGTATGCCGACAAGTTTAGGGTATCGTTAACGCCGACGATGCTGTCGCCGGCCATCAGTCCGGCTTTTTGGGCAGGACTTCCGCCGGTTACCTCTTTAATTACAAACGGAAACCGTTCGACAAGAATCATCTCCGGATCAAATACCACTTTTTTAAAGTCGGGCGGAAGATGAATGGTTACCGTCTCGCCGTTTCGAAGTACGGTTACTTCTTTGGCCGCTACAATGGAAAGGAACGTTTTACCATCGCTGTATTCTAAAGGAACGTTATCGGCGGTAAGAGGAATATCCCCGTTTTGGAAACCGGCTTTCAATGCGGCGTCATTATATACATAGCCCATTTTCACATTTTTCATCGGCAAATATTCTTCGCCCCAAGCCAGCGCCATCATAGAATAAATGAAAAACGCCAGAATGAAATTCATCAATACTCCGCCGACCATGATACATAAACGTTGCCAAGCCGGTTTAACTCGAAATTCCCAAGGTTTGGGGGGTTGAGCCAATGCTTCTTTGTCCATGCTTTCATCAAGCATTCCCGCAATTTTCACATATCCTCCCAGCGGCAACCAGCCGATTCCGTATTCGGTTTCGCTGCTGCGCGGTTTAAATTTAAATAAAGTAAACCAAGGATTAAAAAACAAGTAAAATTTTTCGACTCGTACTTTAAATAACCGAGCAAAGAAAAAGTGACCGCATTCGTGAATGATCACCAGAATTGATAAACTTAAAAATAACTGGACTGTTTTTATTAAGACTGTTTCCATCGTCAAATAATTCGCTACGGCCGGCAAAGGTACAAAAAAGATTTTAGAGATACAAACAGCGATCAGTTGCTCAGTAATTAGTCAAACCCTTCTTCGGATAGTCAATCGTATAATGTAAGCCGCGACTTTCTTTTCGTTCCATTGCTTGTTTGATAACCAAATAACCGACATTAACAATGTTTCGCAATTCGCAAATATCGCGGGAAACGGTGGAGCGGATAAACAGGTTTTCCGTTTCTTTGTAAATGATTTCCAAACGTATCAAAGCGCGTTCCAAGCGCAGATTGGAACGGACGATACCTACGTAATTACTCATAATTGAACCGACTTCTTTTGCACTCTGAGTAATCAAAACCATTTCTTCGGTTAAGGAAGTGCCTTTATCGTCCCAAGGAGGAATCTTTTCTTGAAACGAATAGCGGTTCAAGTGAGCGATGGAATGTTTGGCGGCAGCGTCCGCATAAACAATGGCTTCTATCAAAGAATTGGATGCAAGACGATTTGCTCCGTGCAACCCGGTACGTGAACATTCGCCGGCGGCATACAAACGATTAATGGTTGTGCGGGCGTCCAAATCCACCACAATTCCGCCGCAAAGGTAGTGCGCAGCCGGAGCTACCGGGATGTATTCTTTCGTAATGTCAATTCCTTCGCTCAAGCATTTTTCGTAAATGGTAGGATATTCTTTTTTCGTTTCTTCCGCATCTTTGCGGGTAACATCCAAATAGACAAATTCGCTCCCGCTGTTTTTCATCTCGTTGTCTATGGCGCGAGCGACAATATCGCGCGGCGCTAACGAACCCCGTTCATCGTATTTAAGCATAAACTCTTTCCCGTCGCGATTGCGCAATACAGCGCCGTAACCGCGCATTGCTTCCGTAATCAGAAACGAGGGCCGTTCCATCGGATTATACAAAGCGGTCGGATGAAACTGCACAAATTCCATGTCTTTCACTAATCCCTTGGCGCGATAAACCATTGCGATTCCGTCGCCGGTAGCGACTATCGGATTAGTCGTGGTTTGATAGATATTACCGATTCCGCCGGTACAAATCATCGTCACTTTTGAAAGGAAAGTATGAATTTCGTTGGTGGCTTCGTTTAAAGCATAAGCGCCGTAACATTCTATATCCGGAGTATCTCTCGTTACTTTTTCGCCCAAATGATGCTGCGTTAATAATTCAATAGCGAAATGATGATCGAATACTTGAATCTGCGGATGTTGTTTGACGGCATTGATTAAGCTCACTTGAATTTCTTCGCCCGTATTGTCTTTATGATGAAGGATGCGAAATTCGGAATGACCGCCTTCTTTGTGCAAATCGAATCCGCCGGTTTGGTTTTTATCGAAATCAACGCCCCAGCGAATCAACTCCGCAATTTGTCGGGGAGCTTCCCGAACGACTTTTTCCACGACCTGTTTATCGCAAATACCGTCTCCGGCGATTAAAGTATCTTGAACATGCTTTTCAAAATCATCCCAAGGAAGGGTGACGGAAGCAATGCCCCCTTGCGCGTAAAATGTATTGGCTTCTTCCAAAGTAGTTTTGCAAAGAAGCGCTACACTTCCTTTGTCGGCAACTTTTAAGGCATAACTCATGCCTGCAATTCCTGAGCCGATAACGAGAAAATCAAATTTATAGACCATAGTTAATATAACATATAAAAATACAAAGTTACATTATATTTCAAGAATAACAAAAGACGAATCCGTTTTCGTCCGACTTATCAAAAAATTTGTATCTTTGCGTTATCCAATTGTTACACAAAAATAATTTACAGTTATGGCACAGACAGCAGGAATAGTAATAGAACACAATGCGAAAGGCTCTCCGACATTCGCCCGTATTGATTTGAGAAAATATGGAGATAAACTCAAAGATTTTTTTGCATCCGAAGGCGTTTCCATCGAAGAACCGCCGTATGATCCGGAATTTGTTGGAAAGATAAAAAAATAGTCGAAATATATTCTCTTTACGGGCATTACTCAAAGTAAATATATATTTCAAATATTTGTATTACTTTTGTAGCTGCCGAAATTCATTCACAATTTTTTTTAATGAAACGTATTTATTTATTACTTATTCTCAGTTTATGCACCTCGTTCGTATCTGGTCAAGAGAAAGATACGCCTCGAAAAGGAGAGGGGATCCATGCTTTTTTAAGACGGAATAACCGACCGGAAGCAAAACAGTACGAAGAATTTATTCGACTAAACAAACATAAGTTGGGTAAATCGAATACCTTGATTCAAGGGACTGCTTATCTTTTGCCGCCGATTACGGTATCCGAACAACCGAAACCGGAATCTGCAAACAGAAAAAATAGAACCGGCACAAATCCTTTGTTCGGTGAAAAATACAAAAACTATGAGATAAAAGATAATGTATTGTCCGGCGCTTGTTTCTATTTAGTCAGCGGTCACGGCGGACCGGATCCGGGAGCAGTCGCCAAAGTTGACGGACGAGAATTACATGAAGACGAATACGCTTATGATATTATTTTACGTTTGGCAAGGAATTTGTTGCAACACAATGCGACTGTTTACATCATTATTCAAGACCCGAAAGACGGAATTCGCGATGAAAAATATTTGAATAACACTAAAAGAGAAACCTGCATGGGAAACGCAATTCCGCTGAGTCAGGTTGCACGTTTGGAACAACGAACGAACGCAATTAACAGTCTGAATTTTAGGTCAAAAGCAAAATACCAACGGGCCATTTTTATTCATTTGGATAGTCAAAGCAAGAAAAAACAGTTGGATGTTTTTTTCTATTATCAAAATATAAAGCAAAATAAAACCCAAAGTTTGCGATTAGCGGAAACCATGAGAAAAACGTTTCGGGATTTATATCAAAAACATCAGCCGGACAGAGGATTTTCCGGAACGGTTTCCACTCGTCCGTTGTACGTTTTAAGAAATACAACGCCGATTTCCATTTTTGTGGAATTAGCCAATATGCAAAATGCGGACGATCAAAAACGTTATATATCGGATAATAACCGGCAGGCTTTAGCCAATTGGTTGTGTGCGGGATTTATCAAGGATTATCAATCATCCTCGCGTTAAAAAGCGTTCCGCTTCAATGGCTGCGATACAGCCGGTTGCGGCAGCCGTAACGGCTTGCCTGTAATGCGGATCGGCCACGTCGCCTGCCGCAAAAACGCCGGCAACATTGGTTTTTGTTGTTCCCCAAACCGTTTGAATGTATCCGTTTTCGTCTAAATCCAAATAATCTTTGAATACATCGGAATTGGGTTTGTGCCCGATAGCAAGGAAAAATCCGTCAATGGCAATATCGAATCGTTCTTCGTTCGGTTCACCGGCAAATCTTATCAGATGAGCGCCTTCCACACCGTTTTCTCCGAATAATCCCAGCGTATTCGTGTTAAACAGGATTTCTATTTTCGGATGATTCAAAACGCGCTCCTGCATAACTTGTGAAGCCCGTAAATAGCTTTTACGTACAATCATATAAACTTTATCGGCTAATCCGGCCAAGTAAAGCGCTTCTTCGCAAGCGGAATCGCCACCGCCGACAACGGCTGTGTTTTTTTTACGGTAAAAAAAACCGTCGCATACCGCGCAAGCCGATACGCCCATTCCCATGTATTTGTTTTCATCGGGAAGTCCCAAATATTTCGCGGTCGCTCCGGTACAAATAATTACGGTTTTCGCTTCGACCGACTTTTTACCGTCAATCGTGACTTGAAAAGGCGATTGCGACAAATCGCATCCGGTGACGATTCCGGGTCGGATGTCTGTTCCGAAACGGGCAGCTTGCTTTTTCAATTCATCCATCATGGCGATACCGGAAATTCCGTCCGGATAGCCGGGAAAATTTTCAATTTCGGAAGTCGTCGTCAATTGTCCTCCCGGTTGAATCCCTTCATATAATACCGGCGATAAATTTGCTCGGGAAGCGTAAATCGCAGCGGTATAACCCGCCGGACCCGAACCGATAATCAAGCATTTTATTTTTTCGGCTTCTTTCATATATACTTTAATTTGTCCTTATTTTTGCCTTCACCTCAAATCATTAATTTCCGCTTGCGGATATTTTTTCGTATCAAAAACAAATTGATTGTCGGAAAAATTTAATCGGGTTTGGTATTTATTGACATGGATTCGATATTCCGCCTTATTCTTGTAAATGATTCGGAAAAAGACCGGCATCTGATCGCCGGTGTAGATTTGCACATCCACTTGCCGGATATCGTCTTTTTTATTTACCGGGAAAAGCGATATTTCCTGAACTTTCCGATTTTGAATATCGGTTTTTTCTCCTTGGTATTTATAATCGTACCCTGTCTTATACAATTCGAAAGTCGAAATCGGATTTAAGGTTTGAATGTCTTGCGGTTGAGGCTCCAAGATACTGACCTCTTCAATGGATTTATTATACACCCATTGCGTTTTTCCGTCAAAATAAACCGTTTGTTCCGGGGTTTCCAAAAAGAATTTTGTCCCCTTTATAAGCATTTGCCCGTCGAAACTTTGTTTTATTTTATGAGCTTCGTCGTTGATATAAAACGTGAAAGAAACGGATAGTCCTCCGGATTGATTAAGTACAGCCGATGATTTATCCAACAGTTCTTTGGCTTTTGCATCTTTTTGGGCAACCGCCGGAGCCGTAATGAACCATCCGATCAGAATAATCGGCAAATAACGCAAGATACGTAACGAAAAAGCGGTAGCAGAAGGTATTATTTTCATACTTTCAGATTATTTAAAGTTTGTTCCAAGCGATATTCATCTTGAATATATACATCCCGAGGTTTGCTGCCCTGTATCGGTCCGACGATTCCGGCCAATTCCAATTGATCCATTATTCGTCCGGCTCGGTTATATCCGATCGAAAATTTTCGTTGGATAAGCGAAGTAGAACCTTGTTGATGAGTGACAATTAAACGAGCCGACTCTTCAAACAGCGGGTCGAGATCGGAAAGACTGGCGCCCGATTGATTTCCGTTTTTTTCTTCGCTGTATTCCGGTAATAAATGAGCTGTCGGGTAGCCTTGTTGGCTGCCGATAAATTTGGAAATTCGTTCGACTTCGGGAGTATCCACAAAAGCGCATTGAATACGAGTCATATCGCTTCCTTGCGTATAAAGCATATCGCCGCGACCGACCAATTGATTGGCTCCTTGAGTGTCCAAAATCGTTCGGGAGTCAATGACGGAGATAACCCGGAAAGCGATTCTCGCCGGAAAATTCGCCTTAATAGTTCCGGTAATGATATTGGTTGTAGGCCGTTGCGTAGCGATAATCATGTGAATACCTACCGCGCGGGCTTTTTGGGCAATGCGAGCGATGGGTTGTTCGATTTCCTTCCCGGCCGTCATGATCAAATCGCCGAACTCGTCAATAATTACTACGATATACGGCATAAACCGATGTCCCTTTTCGGGATTCAGTCGCCGATTGATAAATTTTTCGTTGTATTCCTTTACATTTCTGGATCCGGCTTTTTCCAATAATTCGTAGCGATCGTCCATTTCTTTGGTTAAGGAATTTAATGTATAAATTACTTTGGTAAAATCGGTAATAATCGGTTTTTCGGTATCGGGAAGTTTAGCTAAAAAATGCTTTTCGATAGCGGAATAAATACTAAATTCCACCATTTTCGGGTCAATCAGTACAAATTTCAATTCGGCGGGATGTTTTTTGTATAATAACGAAGTAATTGCGGCATTCAGACCTACCGATTTGCCTTGACCGGTTGCTCCGGCAACCAGCAAATGGGGAGTCTTTGTTAAATCAATCATAAAAACTTCGTTGGTAATGGTTTTACCCAAAGCGATCGGCAAATCATAGTCGGATTCTTGAAATTTTTTGGATGCAATGATGGAATACATGGAAACGATTTGCGGATCTTTGTTCGGAACTTCAATCCCGATCGTTCCTTTTCCCGGCATTGGAGCCATAATACGAACTTTCATGGCTGCCAGATTCATGGCGATATCATCTTCCAAATTTTTTATTTTAGCAATTCGCACGCCATCTTCGGGAACAATTTCGTAAAGTGTAACGGTTGGTCCGACAGTCGCTTTAATAGATTTGATGCTGATTCCGAAATTTTCAAGCGTTTGTATAATCTTGTTTTTATTCTCGTTTTGTTCCGCCATATCCACTTGAGTTTCTCCTTGATTGTATCGCTTCAACAAGTCAAGCGTCGGTTTTTTGTAAGAAGACAAATCAAGCGTCGGATCATAAACGCCTAATTCCTCCAAAGCATTGTATCCGTTTTCTTCTCCTTTCGGAGGGTCAGAGGAAACTTCCGGTATCTTAACGGGGGTGGGGAACTTTATCACTTCGTCATCCGGATTCGGTACATTAACGTCAAAAGGAATGTTCGAAGGTGAATTTGTCGAGCGAGTTTCCGGATCCGGATTTTTCGAACCGTCGGGAACAGGATTGTTTTCCGGAGATGTATTTTTTGTTTTTATCGGTTCTTCCGGCAGAGGCGTATTTCCTGTTTTATCCGGATTTTCCCCTTTGATTTTTGGTTTTCGTTTGAAAAGTTTTTGCAAGAAAGGAATCGTCCGGGAAGAAATCATCATCAGAATAACAATCAGTAAAACAATAATAAACAAGATTGTACCCGGAACGCCGAAATTATTAACGATTAATCGGGAGAGTTGATCGCCGTGCGCCCCTCCGATATAATAAGCGGTATCTTTGAAAAAGCCGCCGAGAAGAAAAGACAGAGTAACCGAAGTCCAAATGGTAAGAAGGGAACATATAATAAAATAACGAATCAGATTGACATACATGACTTTCATTAAACGTAAGCCGACAAGAATCAAGAACAGAAAAAGGAAAAAGGTGGAAATGCCGAATCCCCGGTTCATTAACCAATTGCTCAAGATAGCGCCGTATATTCCCGTCCAGTTGGTTATGCCCTCTACGCTGCCCCAGTGGAAAAAAGAAATGCCTTCGATTTTGCTTTGATCGGCTGTTCCCGTAAAAAAGAAAGAGAGCATAGCAATGGAAACGTAAATCGAAACCACGAAAATGAGTAAACCTATAACAAAAAGTGTTGCATTACTTTTTAAAAATCGCCGCACATCGGAAAGCCGGGAAGAGCTTCCGGGTTGTTTATTTGAAAGTTTTTTTGTTGTCATATAATCCGGTTACGGCTGCAAAATTATAAAATATCGGTGAGATTAACGAGAACTCAACCATTTTTCGTTATAAACCCGTATTGCATTTTTGTCGAAATATAAATCTTCTTTTCGCGGAATTGCAATTTCGTAGGTTTTCCCCGGTTGAACAGTTAATTTGTTGTCTCGCAACCAAGGATTAAACTCTTTCAATAACATATAATTCAAACCGTAGTTTTGAGAAAAAGCGGCAATGTCGTCAATAGTTTCCGATACGGTAATTCGTTGCACCGGGATCGAAGGATACAAATCTTCTTTTTTAAGAACAAATCCGTATAAATAAGGATTTTCGAACAGTTGCTTGATTGCTAAGATACGGAATATATAACGGGAAGTTTCCGAAGTAACCAATAAATCGAGCGCTGAATTAACTTGTTGATTATTTAATGCGGAACTTATTTTAGTCATACCGGCATTGTAGGAAGCGGCTGCATTTATCCAACTTCCGTATTTCAGATAGGCGGTTTGGAAATAACGGCAAGCGGCATCCGTCGCTTTCTCGATATGATAACGTTCATCCACTTCGGAGTTTATTTCCAATCCGTTCTCTTTCCCGGTGGATTCC
>WRFZ01000107.1 GCA_009778655.1 Candidatus Azobacteroides sp. | reverse complement strand
CTACTATGTTAGTAGATTTTCAAATAAAAATTAGAGTGAATAAACAATAAATTATTAACAAAAAATAGGTTATGTAAACCAAAATGTAAACCGACATAAAACAAATAAAATGCTCATTTTTGAAAGCCTTTATTTATAAGTATTTAAGAAAGAAAAAATCTTGTAGTCTGCGTGATTATGAGTCAGATGCTCTGACCAACTGAGCTATAGGACCTGCTTATTTGTAAAAAGCGATGCAAAATTACAATTTTTTTTGAACTTTACAAATAAAAAATTGTATATTTGCGGGATTTTATTTTATAAAAATATGTACTTATGAAAAATTCAAATTTATTTATCGGATTAGGTGTCGGCTTATTAGTGGGAGCCGCTATCGGTTTGTACATCGCCACAGACAAAGAAAAAAAGGCGAAAGTAATTAGTGATATCAAGAGTAAAGCAGACGATGCAAAAAAAAGTATCGGGAAAGTCGTTAAAAAAGGCTTGGAAGAATTGGATAAAGCGGCGGAAGTCGTCAACCGAACTGCAAAGGATACGATTTCAAAATTGGGAGGAGGAACAAAACCCGAACCCGAATCCGAATCTTTCTCTTGAACATGGATTCGAGTTACAATCTGAGTGAACTTTTATCCGCATTACAAGCAGAGATCAAAGAGTGGGTCGAAATCCGCGTGAAACTCGTGCAATTGCATATTTTTGAAAAAACAGCGATTGTAAGTTCTTTCTTGATTTTCGGGGTGATTATCATTAACCTCCTGCTCTTTGCTTTTTTGTTTGCGTTTCTTGCCTTGGGTTTTCTCTTGGGGAAATGGATAAATAGTATGGCTGTCGGATTTGCTATCATCAGTTTCTTATATCTGTTGATTCCGATTCTGATGTTGATTTTCCATAGAGCTATCTTTACCGGTTTGCAGAATTTACTTTTGAAAGAACTGAATACCGAATCGGAAAATGAAACGTTCGCTTAATAAGAAAAAATGATGCACCCAAAGAAACTGACCCCCTTGGAAATACTGCAAGAGCAAAAAAACGACTTGCAGGCAAAATCGGACCAATTATCCTACAGGATAGAGAATCACGCCACGTATTTGCAGCGGAATTTTGTACCTCTGCTTCGCGATAATATGGTGGAATCCGCCATTTCAAAAATGCCGCCTCATTTGCGAAGTTTATTCGGAAATTTTCTTCTTAATAAAGAAAAGAAAAGCGCTGAAGGAAATTCAGCGGGATTTAAGTTTGCCAAAGGTATTGCTTTCGGAGTTGCGGAAATTGCTCCTTTTTTTCTCAAAGGGAAAAAAGGAGCGTTTCTTGCTTTCCTGCTGAAACAAATCGTCAAATTAATTGCTTGATAATTTCACTTTATAATTCATAATTCATAATTCATAATTTATAATTTATATTTTATATTTTATCATCGGGCAGATTTGTTGGTCACTTCCACTCGGCGGCTTGCTTCACGGGTTTCATTCCGAAGAGTTACCTGTTCTACCGTTCGTTGAGCCAAGTCGCGAAAAGCATGTCCGGTAATGCTGCTTTCGTTTAAAGCAACGGGTTTTCCTGTGTCACCGCCTTCACAAATACTTTGTACAATGGGGATTTGTCCCAATAAAGGGATCCGGAGTTCCTCCGCCAAACGTTTTCCTCCTTCTTTTCCAAAAAGATAATATTTATTTTCGGGTAATTCGGCGGGAGTAAACCATGCCATATTTTCGACTAATCCCAGTACCGGAACATTGATTTTCTCGCCGATAAACATATTGACTCCTTTGCGGGCATCAGCTAAAGCCACTTCTTGCGGAGTGGTAACTACAATTACACCGGTTACGGCAAGCGTTTGAACCAAAGTAAGATGAATATCGCTTGTACCGGGAGGAAGATCAATAAGAAAATAATCCAAATCCCCCCAATGCGCCTCGGTGATTAATTGCTTCAAAGCATTGCTCGCCATGGTTCCGCGCCACACCAAAGCATCGGCTTTATTCACAAAAAAACCGATGGAAAGAATTTTCACTCCGTATTTTTCAATCGGAATAATCAGGTCTTTTTTCCCTACGCTTTCCAAGACCGGATGCGCGTCTTCCACGTCAAACATTTTGGGAATGGACGGACCGAAAATATCGGCATCCAAAAGTCCCGTCCGATAACCCGATTGCGCCAAAGCTACCGCTAAATTTGCGGCAACCGTACTCTTCCCCACTCCGCCTTTACCGGAAGTAATCGCAATGATATTTTTCACATCGGGTAGCAAACGCGACGGTTCGGACGGAGGAGGCGTCTGCTTGGTTTTCACTCGGATATTTCCCTTGATTTCAATATTTTCATCAATATATGTCAAAACGGCCGTCTCTGCCGCTTTAACTATTGATTTGATAAACGGATCGTTCGGCTTTTCAAATAGAATCGAAAAACTGACCTTATTCGCTTCGATGCGTATATCATCCTCAATCATACCCAATTCGACAATATTTTTGCCGGTTCCGGGATAACGAACTTTTTCCAACGCATCGGTAATTAATTTCGGATATAAATTTACCATTTTACCTCTTTATCACTTAAAACTTACAACTTAAAACTTAAAACCTACAACTTAAAACTTACAACTTAAAACCTATTTAACACTTATCCCCTTCGAATCCGATTAAAACTACGGTAGCTGTCCGGTTCTATCTCGATTTCCGGTTCCCGGTAGCTTGAGCGTGCTTCGCAGATAAACCGGATATACTTAATCGTCATGCCGCGACCGAGCCATTGTTGTTCGTAAAACGTTTGAATCGAAAGAATTTCATCGGGCAAGCAACTGTTGTACAAATCGTCCGTTTCCGCTTCCACCGGTAAACGGTTGGCTTGAATCATGGCGCAGGTATATGCATACATAAACGGACTGTCGGTCTTCAGATGAATGATTCCGTTTTCTTTCAAAATCCGGCTGTATAATTTCATAAAACGGGTGGAAGTCATCCGTTTATTCACTTTCGCCTGCTGCGGATCGGGAAAAGTAATCCAGATTTCGGATACTTCGCCGGGAGCAAAGAAACGGTCAATTAATTCGATATGCGTCCGCAAAAAAGCGACATTCGCCATCTTATCCCGCAACGACTGAGTAGCGCCGCTCCACATCCGCGCTCCTTTAATATCAATACCGACAAAATTTTTTTCGGGATACAACTTCGCTAACCCGATTGTATATTCGCCTTTCCCGCACCCCGATTCGATAACAATCGGACGATCGTTCTTAAAAAAAGCTTCGTTCCATTTCCCTTTCATTTCAAACTCTTTTTCCTGTAAAACGGAAAAAGGATACTGAAACACATGCGGGTAATGATTCATCGCCTCAAACTTCTGTAATTTATTTTTCCCCACCGTTTACCTTTTATACACTTGCCCTATCGGTAATATTCTCAACAACGCAACAGCGTTATCCTGTTATTAATAAAAGAGTTATCGAGAGTCGCTTTTAAAATAATACTTTTCATTATTATTTTTTTCTGCAAATATACATAAAATTCATAATTCATAATTCATAATTCATAATTCATAATTCATAATTCATAATTCATAATTCATAATTCATAATTCATAATTCTTTTTCACGGAACATAAAGCTCGAAACGAGTGCCGGAAGGTTGACCGGCCTCGTCTTGTAAATCAACGATTTGGAGATGAGCCTTTTTAGATTGATTCTTGTTGAAAAGATCGAGTTGCTGTTGAACAATGTTTAAGCCTTCTTTTGTACCTTCCGTTTTGCTCATTCGCGCCTGTTCTCTTCCGATGCCGTTATCTTCCACCGAGAGTACCACATAATCCCCTTCCCGCTCAACGCGGATGGCGATTTTACCTCCTTCCGGTTTGGGTCGTAAACCGTGTTTGATTGCATTTTCGCAAAAAGTTTGCAAAACCATGGTGGGTATCATTTTTTGCGTATCCGCTTCAGGCGCAACCGATACGTTGTATTCCAGCTTTTCTTCGAAACGCAATTTTTCCAGTTCCAGATACAGACAAGAATAGTCCAATTCTTCCTGTATCGTTCGATACAATTGATCGGAATTACGCAAAGTAAGATTGGAAAAATCGCTGAATTTGGAAATGTATTTTCGTGCCGAATCGGGATTTTTAGATATGAGGTAACCGATGGAATTGAGTACATTACCGGTAAAATGCGGAATAAACTTGGCTTGTACCGCCCGATGCTTCATTTGATCAATTTTTCTTGCTTCTTCTCCTTTACGGATACTGATTTTACGTGTATAATAAATTAGGAATACAGTCGCTATCGCAATTCCCGAAAAAATCAGCGCCAGACCCGGAAAAGTCAACAAAAAAGGTTTTCGGATGGTAATCTGCGATGAAAACACGCTTTCCGACCATTGCGCTCCGCCGTCGAAGGAAGATTGCAGTTCCAGACGAAATTTTCCGAAAGGCAGATTCTGAAAAATCAACGAGCGGTCGCGGGAAGTAGTCCATTGGTCATTGTATCCGTTGAGTTTATAACGGAAAATCAATTGGTCGGGAGCCGTCGCTGATGCCTGCAACACATCGAAACGCAAATAATTTTCTTCATTGGGAAGTTCTATCGAAGAATTGGCTTGCGTCAACGACCATTCCGTATTTTTATCGGAAGTATAAATCGCTGCCAAATAGGGCGCACGAGCTTGCAACATCGGTATTTTCATGATCTGTTCCGGCAGGAAACGAATCGCTTTGTCGCTTCCGGCCACCCAAACGTAGCCTTCCGGATCAATGCTTGCCCCGTTTTGTCCGCATTCCAATAAATCGAAACCGTCGTAAATACCGAAAGTGCGGATACGAACGGTCGAATCCCGGTGATAAGCCGGCAAATCCAACACATACAAATTATTTTTTACTCCCCAGATAATGTATTGATTCTTGTAGCGTATCACAAAATCAATCATACTTCCGGCAGCTATTTTCCGGTCGTTTCCCCGGCGATCTTCCGCAAAAAGGCCATCGGTAGTTGCTTTCCACAAGATACCATCCTCATCCAAAGCCATGGAAATCAATCCGGTGTAAGGACGTTGAACCGTATCGAACACAACCGATTGATTTTCCTCGTCAAACCGGGCTTCTCCTTGAAAAGTACCTAATCGCAATTTCCGGTTACCGTCGCGGCTGATGGATATGATATGCTTAGAGCCGAACGGATAGGAAGATAATTCCCCGTTGGGATGCAAAACATTCAAAGTACGATAAAGAGCAGTGTCTCCGCCAAACCAGATATTCCCGTTTTCCGGATCGTGATAAACGACAAGCGAGGCGCCTGTGGGATAAATATCCAAGCGGTCGGGATCGCCGTATTTGGGGTCGAAAACGGCAATTCCTCTGACGGTTGTTTGAAAAATTCTTTCCCGGTCGTCTGTGCAATTACTCATATATCCGTAGTTGACCGTATAATTTTTGCCATTATAAACGGTTTTTGCTTTATGCAAACCTCCTTGAGCGTCGGCCCGCCATAAACCGTAAGTATAAGAAGAAAACCAAACATTACCCGGCGAATCCTTGATTACGCCCCATATATTATCGTTGTGTGCAAAACCCAATCGGTAGGATTCGAAAAAAGCGCGCGAACATTGATAAATACCTTCTTCGGTTGAAAACCATGCATTGCCATCCCGGTCAACCATTATATCATTGACCATAAGTGTATTTAAAGGAAAAGAAGATAAGCTTCGGCTACTCGGATCCAAAATAAAAACCGGATCGTCAACAGGCACAACAAATCCCGCTAAAAAACGATGCTCGTCCCAATGTTCAATACACTTTAATTCATTATCGGGAATCGGCATCGGATTGTTCCACCGAAGACTGTCGTTCTCGATAAAACATTGATAAAGGTAACGGGCGGTTCCTTTAGCAAGTATTGCAAACCATTCATTCCGGTTGGTTCTTCTGAAATCAATATCGTCCTTTTCCATCGGAACGATTTGAACGGTTTGCAATCGCTCGCCTTCTATCCGATAAATCGTCAGTTGTTGACCTTTAATTTCATAGCATTTGCAGGCATATACTTTTTGTCCGAAGATGCAACACCGAAGGGACGGCAAATTCTCCGCTAATCGGGTAAATGTTTTAGTTTTCAAATTAAATCGGAGGAGCGTAAAATTTATTAACTCCCTTTGTGCCGAAGGAAGACAATTGAACAGATAGAGATTGTCGCCGACAGTCGCTATTCCCTCATAAATTATCCGATAATCATCGGGAAAGGGATAATATGCCATCGTTTGGTCGGGATATACAAAAACAATGTTATTTCCGGATGCCATATACACCGCCGATTCATATTGATTGAAATACAGGATACGGGAATTGGTGTGCAAATCTTTTGGGCTGAAATTATCGAAACGCAGACCGTCGAAACGGCTCACTCCGTCGTTGGTTGCAAACCACAAATACCCGTAAGAATCTTGAAAAGATTTGAAAACCTGCGTCTGCGCTAAGCCGTCATGAACGCCTAAATAGCGGTAGGTATAAGAATGTACCCACTTCTTCGGTTCTTGCGAAAAGCCGGATATATTCACCAAAAACAGAAGCAGGAAAAGCAGGATTCTATTGTTCATGTTTTTCGGGATTATCGGGATCGAACCGGGCAAAAAATTCTTTCATATTATGCCGACTGACCGTAAAAGAATATTTTCGGTCTTGGCAGATAATGAAGACTTCCCTTGAACACAATTTCAAATTGTAATGTTTCACCGCATGAACATTAACCATACAATTTCGATTGATGCAGCAGAAATTCGACGGCAATCGTTCATGCAATTGGTTCAACGAGAAGGCGACATCCGACAAAAGCGCATCGGTGGTATAGACTTTCAGTCTCCCGCGACCGGCCGTTTCGATGGCAAGTAGGCGATTAAGAGGTACTCTGCGAACTCCGTCGGGCATTTTTAAATCAATATAATTTACTTTTATCTTATTTAAATATAATTGAATCGCTTCCTGTATCTTTTCTTTATACAACGGTTTGGTTATGCACTGCATGGTATTTGTATCCGGAGCGTTTTTATCAAGCGGTTTGGGAATGTATCGGGCGGCTCCGAGTTCCATCCCTTTGATAGCGTAATCGAATTTGTAATGGGCGGAAATAATCACCGTATAAAGCGGTTTTCCCATTCGATTGATTTCCTCCAGCAACTCCAGACCGGTCATCTTTCCTGCGCCGAAATCAATATCGAGGAACAGCAAATCATAATTATCCGCTCGCAAATGATTCAAGGCATTGAGAGCGTTGTCCGCTTGAGTCACTTTTGAATCGGGAATATAGAAAGTAACCAGTTCGGTAATATAATCCCTTGCCGGTCTTTCGTCATCAACAATTAAAATTTTATGCATGGCATTCTACAGATTCATTAAACTTTTGCAAAAGTAATGAAAATAAATGATGTCGGAACGAAAAAAAATTACCGTTCATGACAAAAAAGCGACCGTTCGTGCAAAATGGCAACAGAAATATGAATATGGATACTGTGTTGAAACGTATTACTTATATCGAATATACACACCAGTCGTGTCCGGAGTCCGTATCCGTAGGTTGCGCTATCGCTTCACCTACGGTTAATAAAGTGTCGTCACTGCGTGACTTTGTCCCGGATAAAGCGGAACAATATTTATAATTCATAATTCATAATTCATAATTCATAATTATTAAAAAAACTCTTCTTCGAAAGAAAGTCAAAACCGTGGAAAATTTACCGTTCATGACAAAAAAGCGACCGTTCGTGCAGAATTTTAAAAATAATCGGTGAAAAATTTCTAAAAGAAAAAACTATCTTTTACTTTTGGGGCAAAAAAAGTGAAGGGATGGTAACGGAAGCGACAAATGTGGAAATAAGCAAAGAAAGGTATAACCGAATTAAAGGTCAAAAAGTCGGCGATCGAATTATCGGGACAAAATTTGAATCTGTTTCCGAAATTTACGAAGAAAATTACAAATACCAAATTATAGGCGAAATTGTTAAATGGAACGCAGACAAATCGAGAGTCTATGTCAAAGCAATTCAAACCTATGAAAACGACCGGGAGAAATACGTGATGAGGGAAGGCAATAATGTATATATATCACAAAATCCTCATTTTTGGATGGACCCTTACTCCGACACAGACGGTTGGGAATGGGATGTTTAGAAAAATAAATTGTATTAACTAATACTTGATAAAAATAAAAAATATGAAACAACGATTACTTTTCTTTTTCTGCGCCCTACTTTTCAGTTCGGCGCAAATCCATGGACAAATAAAATATGAACTGACCCCTACCATGACGGCAACCTTGGATAGTATCACCGGCGTGATGACGATTTCTACTACAAAGGCGGAAGGAGAGGCGATGCCGGATTATTTCGAATATGGTACTGTTCCTTACTATGAAGTTCGTTATACTATTCAATCGGTAGTGATTAAAGACAAGGTAACGACGATTGGAGCGTATGCTTTTGCTAACTGCGCCAGTCTCACTTCGATTACGACTCCCAATTCGGTAACATTAATTGGTGCTGGAGCTTTTAATGGCTGTAGCAGCCTTACTTCGATTATAATTCCAAATTCGATAACAGAGATTGGAGCGTTTGCTTTTGGTGGCTGTAGCAGCCTTACTTCGATTATAATTCCAAATTCGATAACAGAGATTGGAGCGTCTGCTTTTGGTGGCTGTAGCAGCCTTACTTCGATTACACTTCCCAATTCTGTAACGACGATTGGCGAGAACACTTTTTTTAACTGCAGCAGCCTTACTTCTATTATAATTCCAAATTCGGTAACAACGATTGGCAGTTCCGCTTTTGGTGGCTGTAGTAACCTTACTTCGATTACGATTCCCAATTCGGTAACAACGATTGGTCAAAGAGCTTTCTCTAACTGCAACGGTCTTACTTCGATTACGATTCCTAGCTCGATAATAGAGATTGGCAGTCAAGTTTTTAGTGACTGTAGCAGCCTTACTTCGATTACGATTCCAAATTCGGTAACGACGATTGGAGCGTATGCTTTTGCTAACTGCATCAGTCTCACTTCGATTACGATTCCAAACTCGGTAACATCAATTGGCTCTGGAGCTTTTAGTTACTGTAGCAGTCTTACTTCGATTACGATTCCTAATTCGGTAACAACGATTGGTCTTACTGCTTTTAGTTATTGTACCAATTTAACGGATATTATGGTTGAATGGACAACCCCTTTAACCATTTCTGTGTCTGCCTATATATTTCTCAATATAAACATTTCCGCTGCCACCCTGCACGTCCCTGCTGGAACCAAAGCGCTCTATCAAGCTGCCGAGGTCTGGAAAGATTTCGGAACGATTGTGGAAAAAGGCGCTGCTTCTCCCTGCGAGAACCCTACCGCATCGGGAACGACCGGCACATTGAGTTGGACGCTTTGCCCGGATGGAACATTGACTATTAGCGGAGAAGGAGAGATGCCGGATTATGAACCTTTTGGTATGCCATGGAATAATTATTTCGATTTTATTACTAATGTGATAATAAATGAAGGTGTTAGCAACATAGGAAACGAAGCTTTTGACGATTGTACAAATTTAATTTCCGTTAGCATTCCCAATTCAGTAACTATCATTGGAGATCATGCTTTCAGCGGTTGCAAAGGTTTGACATCTGTAATTATTCCCAGCTCGGTAACTATCATTGGTTCTTATGCTTTTGACGGTTGCTACGGTTTGACTTCTATTACCATTCCCAATTCGGTGACTACAATCGAGCTTGTGGCTTTCAGGAATTGCAGCGCTTTGACATCTGTAACTATTCCAAATTCGGTTAGCAATATAGCAGTAGGATCTTTTTCTTGTTGTAAAAATCTGATTGCAATTAATGTTGCTGCAGATAATCCTTCCTATTCTTCTGTGGGAGGAGTGCTGTTCAGCAAAGATCAAACAAGATTAGTGCAGTGTCCGGGCGGAATAACCAGCTATGATATACCCAATTCGGTAACTACTATTGGTACTATGGCATTTTATGGATGTTATGATTTGACATCTGTAACTATTCCAAACTCGGTGACCACAATTGAATATCAAGCTCTTGCGCAATGCCGCAATTTGATTGAAATTACCAATCAGTCATCTACACCCCAGACGATTGACAATAATACATTTTTTAATGTAGATATAACTAAATGTACCCTGCACGTTCCTGTTGGAACCAAGGCGCTCTATCAAGCCGCCGATGTTTGGAAAGATTTCGGAACGATTGACGACGGAACGACGGAAAGTAACAAATTTTTTGACTTGGAAGCAGATGGTCATTTTAATCTTTCGGGAACTGCATTAGCTATTTTTGAAGCTTCGTTTACTGACCGCTGCTTAGATTTCAAATTCGGCAACGACGAAATGACTCCGATTTATTCCGGGGATAATCTTGTCGGTTACCGAGCTTATGCCAATGATATATCTGATAGCCAAAAGATTGCATTTTTAACGGTTTACAAAGAAAACAGAAGATACTTAACCGCCGAGATGGATAATCTTATCCCATACTATTCATTTTCTATTACTTATGAAAATGTTGAGTATTTCTTAAACGTGACTGCCGACAACGGAAATAATTCCGTTTACTGGACGGCGCTTTCGAGCGAAGATATAACGAAATTAAAGAATTGGGAAGATTTCCCGACCTTCTTGCCAACCTATAAGTTCTGTCTGCCTTATCAAGTAGCAGAAGACGGTACGAGAACGGACGTTATTTATGACGATGCAACGTATCCTGCCGTTTACTTGCAAACTTTGGATTTTTTAAATGATACAAACAATCCTCCGTTCTTGATTGTTGCCAATAGCAGTTCGAAGGATATAACGGCAAGAAAACTGTCGGATGTCATGAAAGACGGAAAAGCAGATTTAGCTCTGAATATCAATACGATGGATTACCGCTGCGTTGATCCCTCAAAAGTTAGTTCTTGGATATTCGGCAGAGGATTGGTAATACCGCCAACAACCGTACCTGTAACCGGCATTGCATTGAATAAAAAAACGTTGACAATTGAAGTCAACAACACCGAGCAATTAACGGCAACGGTTTTACCGGCAGACGCCACAAACAAAGATTATATATGGGGTACGAGTAACAATAATGTCACGGTTGTTGATGGTTTGGTCACGGGAGTTTCCGAAGGTACGGTTTACGTTTTTGCAACGATAACCGACGGAAATACTGTTTTTGCCGACACTTGTTCAGTTACCGTAACGGCTGCAAAACCCGAACCGATTCCCGTCGCCGGCGTGTCGTTAGATGTGGCAAATCTTTCTTTGGAAGTGAATCAAACCGGACAGTTAACGGCAACCGTTATGCCCGCCAATGCCGATAATCAAACGGTTTATTGGGCTTCGGACGACAACGGTATTGCTACGGTTTCTTCCGCCGGATTGGTAACCGGAGTAGCTGAAGGTCGCACAACGATAACTGTTGTTACCGAAGACGGCAGTTTCACGGCTACGTGCAATGTGGAAGTCATCAAACCGGATGTCGAAGCCGAAGAAGAACAACCTGTCGGCGACAACGGCAAAGGTAAAATGACTTTGTCGTTGACGATACCGGCGAACTCGTTGTTTTCGGGTTCATTCCTGTTGACCTTGCCCGCAGGCATGCACTTGGATTTGACGGTAACTCAATTGACAGACAGTTTACGGTCAGCGTTAAGTTTGACCATCGTACAAAACGCCGACAGCAGTTGGTTATTCACCATAACGCCTCTTTCTTTGCGCAGCGCTAAAGAAGAAATGGTTTACAGCCGGATAGTGGAAATAGGATACACGGTTGATGAAGCGGTAACGAGCGGAACTTACGAAGCGACCATCAGCGACTTGTCATTCGAGTTCGACAACGGCACAACGATCGAGCAGGAAGAATTACCGGTACCCGTCACTGTCAACAGGGATTTGACTTCCATCGAAAATATCGGTAAGACATCCTTTTCCGCCGTCATCTTTAATAATACGCTTCGAATAGATAGTCCGCAGAGGGAATTAATCTCTGTCTATTCCGTTACGGGAAGTTTAATTTATTCCGTCGTGAAAGACAGAGGACCAATCGAGATTCCGATTCCATTGTTGCGCGGTTCGGTTCTCATCGTCAAAGGAAGCGAAAGCGGAAGCGTGAAAGTTATAAATTATAAGTATTGAGGTTGTCTCAAAAGCGCGCTGTCATTGCAGGCGTAAGCGAGTGAAGATTCGCAATCCGTTTAAGCGCAGAATGACAGGGTTTTGAGATGCTGTAACTCACCGCGGCGATTGAGTATAATTACCGCGGTGAGTTTTCGGTTACGAACAGAAGCAGATTAAAGCGAGTCCCTTTAGTGGGTTTCCGGTAATACAAGAATAGAACAGAATAATTTTATATTAATACTCAAATTATATTTTAAAAATTTAGACGATTTCATTATGAAAATGTTAAGATTATTTTTGATAAGTGCATTACTTTCATTTATTCCGATAAGTCGGGCGGTAGATTATTATGAACCGGCAACCGGAACGGCAAGTAGCGATCAACTGCAAGCGCCGACAGTCAGCGCTCCGAGCTATTCGGATGCCACAACGACTTCGACAAAACTAAACGGAATAATCAATCCGAACGGTACGACTACCTATTATCAATTTCAATATGCCGATAACAGCAGTTTCTCCGGTTCGACGTTAGTTCCGTCAAGCGCCGGAAATATCGGTTCCGGTACAAACAATGTATCGGTATCGCAACAAATTTCAAGTTTAACGCCGGGTAAGACTTATTATTACCGTTTGGCAGCGTCCAATACGACGGGGGCAAATGTTTCAACTACACAATCATTTAAAACGGCTAATGTTACAAAGCAAGCGCCGACAATGTCAAGTAAACCAACTCCACGATAGAGAACACTTTGCCGCTACTTCCTTTAAGGGGTTACAGATAATGCAAGGAGTTCTTCACGTGTAAGACCGGTCGCTTGCATGATGTCATCTAACGAAATACCCAATCTTAGCAAATTAATTGCAATAGCTTTTCTCTCTTCTATTTTCCCTTTCATTCTCCCTTTTATTTCGCCTCTCATTTCCCCCTGCATTTCCCCTTTCCTCTGAGCATCGTCTAACAATGTGCGTTCCACCATAATACTATCCTTGACCTTATCGTAAGCGAACAGTTGTTCTTTCGTGTAAGCGCCTGTTTCCAAGTAACCAACGGCTTCACGAGTTTCGTTGTTGTCCAATAATTCTTTGGGGATTTCCCATGTACTTTCGTTAATTTCGGTGAGAAAACGCAACCACAATTCATGCAGTCTTTTTTCTGCTCTGTTTTGCGGCTTGAATTTGGGTAATTCGATAAAAACAAATTCCAATCCTTTGATTTGTTTTTCGGTATTTTTAATATTCACTATTTTGTAATGGTGATAATATTCGTCTCGCATTTCGAGCGATTTCTCAAATATTTCGTTTATAAAATTCAGCGAATAAACAGGTTGTAATAATTCGTATTTTTGGGCCCGATCCGATTGCATCACGTAGGCTTTGGAGGCATTGAGCAGTACGCGACTCTTGAAACTTTCCGACCAGTACATTTGCATTTCGACAAGAAACTGCCGCC
>WRFZ01000106.1 GCA_009778655.1 Candidatus Azobacteroides sp. | reverse complement strand
ATATTCACCCGGGTAATAAATTAGCCACGATTGTCGGATTGAATCAACCGAACGTTGAGAATCAAGTAGCAAAAGATGTTGCAATGCAAGTAGCGGCCATGAATCCCATCAGCGTGGACAAAGCAACCGTTCCTCCCGAAATTGCGGAACGGGAAAAGAAAATCGCCCGCGAAAAAGCAATTGAACAAGGGAAACCGGAAGCCATTTTAGATATGATCGCCGAAGGCGCTTTGACTAAATACTACAAAGATTATACCCTGTTGATGCAAGACTATGTAAAAGATCCGAAAATAACCATTGACGATTATTTAAAGAAACAAGATAAAAATTTGACGGTTACCGCTTTCAAGCGTGTTAATTTGAACGTGGAATAATTATCGAGAGCCTTTTTATTAACAAAAAAAGGTTGCTTCATTTTTGCAAGCAACCTTTTTCGCATTTAAGATGGTACAGTCTTTTGGCTAACGTGATAGATAGATGTAGTTAAATTTTAATTATTATTTGGATACTAATATTTTTAAGACGTGTCAAATTTTCTACAAAAATAAAAGCAGGGGCTTAATTTTTGCTTAAAATTTGCTTAATTACGAAATAATTTACATTTTATTCTCACACTCTACATTTTTAATCAAAAAACACTACCTTTGTACTCTTATTAATCAAATAGAAATTATGAAACATCAAATTATTGTAATTGCATTACTTATTATGGTAACAGGTTGTATGAAAGCTCAGAAAACGAATGAGAATGAGAAAGTTCAGAAAACGAATGAAAACATCTTTTCGATGAAAGTAGGAGCCGGTCAATTGTATCTTCTTTCGGAAGGACAACGGAACGGGAGCCCGGAAATTTTGATTGGAGCCAATCCCGAAATTATAAAGCAATACGCTCCCGATAACGCTTTTCCGTCGGCAACCAATGCCTTTTTATGGCAAGTTGACGGAGAAAACTTCTTATTTGATACCGGTTACGGCAAGGAATTGTTCAATAATCTGCAATCCCTCGAAGTAAAACCGGAAGATATTGACGCTATTTTTATTACGCATGCACACGGCGATCATATCGGCGGATTGCTTCGTAACGACCAAGCGGCTTTTCCGAAAGCGGCGATCTATATGTCGCAGTCGGAATATGATTATTGGACCAATGACGAAATTATCAATCAATTGCCCGAAAATAATCGCGGAGGATTTATACTTGCAAAGAAAGTAGTTGCAGCTTACAAAGATCATTTGCATTTGTTTGAACCCAATGCAATCAATCCTCCTTATGATAAAGAATTATGTCATGGCATCAAGGCAATTGCAGCTTACGGACACACGCCGGGACATACTGTTTTTTTATTGGAATCCGGAAATGATAAGCTGTTAATATGGGGCGATTTGACGCACGCCATGGCTATCCAGATGCCGCATCCGGAAATAGCGGTTACTTACGATACGAATCCGGACTCAGCGATTCAATCGCGTTCGGCTGTTTTGAAATTTGTATCGGATAGCGTCATTACTATTGCAGGGATGCATATTGCTTATCCCGGAATCGGAGCGATTGAAAAATCAGATCCGGGATATCGGTTCATTCCGGCGCAATAAATTTTCGAAACAATTTTTAGTCGAATGTTATCCCGCGCTTGACGCGGGATCTCAAAAAATAACAGAGACGCGGTACAATCGCGTCTCTGTTTTTTGTGAGGATTGCGGATCTTTGTACTATACCCGCAATGATAAGATACTCTAAGACAATTTCTTTGTTCTATCGGTATTTTATTTCTTCTCGAAACGAACGTTATCAATAGAAATTTCTACTCCTGCCGGAATGGTTCCGCTATTGAGAGCCATACCCCAATCACCGGATGCTCCGTCTATGGCGCTGCCGTCCCAGAGGTCGGTCATAGGTATCGTTACAGTTATCCAGTCTCCATTCGTAGTATAATTGTCTTGAGCCGTGAGCAAAGAGTTTGTCTGTCCCCATGTTCCCGAGAAAGAGAATGAAAACATAACCCCGGCGCCATAACTTCCGGTCACTCTCATATCCAATTTCAATACGTAATTGTTCGGATCGGCAAGCGATGGGAAATTCCCTCTATTTGCTTGGTGGTTACATCCGTATATCCAAGCCCAACCTGAAATTCCGGAATGGACTTGAATGTATTGGTTGCCGTCATCAGCGGTTAAGTAATCAAAGCTGCCTCCCCAATTGTCCCAAGTGGCATCATGTCCGTTATGGTTTTCAAAATCTTCGATTACCAAGGAAGGATCAACGATCGGATCTGTTCCGGCAATTGTAAATTCGGGAGAAATTACCTCTTTCCCGTCAAAAGTAATTAAAGTCAATGTAACTTTTCCCTTTTTAGCATTATCGGGAACATATACTTCGATGAGCGTTTCGCTTCTTGTTCCGTATTGGGTCGCTTTGACATTATCCGGGAAGATAACGGATTCCACCAGATTCAACTTGGTTCCTACAATCGTCATTTTTGTTCCCGGTTTTGCTTGGTTGGAGACAGAAGTAATTACCGGCAAATCCGAATTAATCGTGATTTCTTGGGCCGATTTAATTTCGGTACCATTGGTCGTTACCAAGGTAATAATACCGGTAAGACTGTTCGGCAAACTTTCCACTTCTATGGAAGTTCCACTTTGACTGAGAATATTTCCTTCGGTATTTCCTCCGAAAATTACTTTGTCCACCAAATCCAAATCGGTACCGGTGATCGTAATCGAAGAACCGGCAGTAATCGTGGTCGGAGTGATACCGGAAATCACCGGGTTCACAAAGGTTAATTCTGACGATTGAACCGATTGACCAGCCAAGGTATTGAACGCAACATTTCCGGCTACCGCATCTTTGGGTACAGTAACTTTTATTTCGGTTGCAGTCCTTCCGTCGGCGATCGTTCCTTCTTTATCTCCTCCGAAAACAACCGTACTGATCAAGTCCAGATCCGTTCCTTTGACCGTTAAAACAGCTCCGTTTTTCACCGGATTGGGAGCAATGGAACTGATTGTCGGCGCTACAAGGGTTAATGTTTCAAGAGAACTTACCGATACTCCCGAAAAAGCGATCAGTTTTATGGTTCCGTCGTTGGCATTGGCCGGCACGTTGACTTCAATTTTAGTTGCCGTTTTACTTACAAAGTTTCGCGTTCCGACGTTTCCTTCAAAAACGAGGCTGTCCGCCAAATCAAAATCTGTTCCTTCAATGGTCAACAGATTGCCTGTCTTAATCGGATTCGGTGAAATCTTGGTAATCTGAGGCAGAACCACAATCAGATCTTCGTCCGAATAAACCCAAATCGGAATACCAAATTCACCGGATTCATTGGGAACGATATCGGCTCCATTAGAAACAATAATTTTCCCCGTTTGAGCTTCTTTGGGTACGATCACCTCAATGCTTTCCCGACTTTGACTGACGAAATCGGCTTTTAATACATGTACGTCATCGGTAAAGATGATTTCTTCAATCAAATTCAAGTAATCGCCTTCAATTTTGAGGGTACTGCCGGATTTTATCGTCAACGGAGTAATGCTGCCGATAATAATCGGTTCGTTAAAAGTCAAAGAAGTAACCGAAGTGATTTGTTTGCTTCCCGCTTTCAGCGAGATTGTTCCCGGTTCTGCATCTTGAGGAATCATAATCCGGATTTCCGTACTGCTGATTCGCTTGATGTCGGTAACTGCTCCGCAGCCTTGAAGGGTAACGCTTTCCACTTTGTCCATATTAACGCCGATGATACGGAGTTCAGCGCCGCGTTGAATCGGACAAGGACCGAATGAACGCAACACGACATCGCCGCCGCCCATTTGGTCGGTATTCACTTTATCTTCTTTTTCACAAGCGGTTATAAGAGCAAAACAACTTACAATAATAAGACACGTTTTGAACAGTGTCGCTAATCTGTATTTTTTCATCATCATATTCTTTTTATTTGTCAACAGGAACTACACGCATATTATCAAGCCACATTTCCGTGGTACATTTCGTACCGTTTACTCCTCCGTTCCATACAAACATGGAAAGACCGCCGTAATTTCCCGGTCCATTGAGTTTGCTGATTACAGCTCCCGTCGAAGTGTATTTGAAGTCGGTCATCGGAATCGTTACGGTTATCCATCCGTCGGTCATATACGATCCGGTCGTTGCCCAAGGAATCCACAAGGCTCTCGGACAGCTGTCGTCACCATAATAGCTGTTCATAGCGGTTGTTGACCAAGGAGTAAACACAATTTGCATGCCATCGGCCGACCAAGGCGCCAATATATTAATTTCAAACTTGAACAAGTAGTCGCTCAAATTACTCGCATCAAAAAAGTCGCCTTCCGGTCTTCCGTTCGCAACGCCCCATAAATTGAAAGAAAAATTATCTTCGTTCCAATCTCCGTTATCCAAATCTCCTTTGAATACCACATATTTTCCGGAGATACCTCCTTCTTCGGCCGTCTTCCCCTCACGCCATCCGCCGTTCGCATTCAGATTATCCCAGTCGAGAATCATGCCCCGGTCGTCTTTGTACTGGAATTTGGAGCGACTTGTTCCGTACAACGTTTTCACGTTGATGTAGCCTTTCATTGCTCCTTCCGGAATAACAAATCGGATTTGAGTCTTTTCTATACTTCTGATTTCCGTAACCGGAAGGTTTCCGGCCATCAGAATTTCCAAGGGTATGTCCGGATCGTCGAGGAAATAATCGCCGTATAAAACGGCTTCGCTTCCTTCCGGAGCATATTCGCAGGAAATGGAATTGACCACCGGTCCCGGAACTTTTGTTTTGAAGTCATAAGTTACGGTATCACCGTTGAAAGCTACCAAATATATTTTATCGGTTACGTCAACGGGAATCCGGTTGGGAACAGTCACAATTAACGTATGATCCGTAATATAGCTTGTATTTAATATCGCTTGCTGATCGTTGAAATACAATTCATGAACGCTGCGGAGATTATTTCCCACCAAGCAGACTACATTATCCATAAATGCTCCGTCCAATAAAGAATCGGCAGAGGCGGCATCCGTCGTTCGCACATACAACACTTCGGGGATGCCGTCGGTATGTTTATAGGCATTCGGATATTCGTCACAGGAAAATAATCCCATGCAGAGAATCAATCCCAACAGAAATGCCGGCGTTAATCGGTTATCTATTATTATTTTTTTCATATATATTTGTATATTTAGTATTTATATTGAGAAATATCCTGTTCTACCGGGTCTTTCGTCAAGTTCGGATTCGATACCACGTCGGTGTTGGGGAACGGAAAAACAAACGATTTTAACTTACTGTCGTACATAGCTGCCGGATTAGGAATCGGCGGCGTTTTGTCGTAATAAGTCGTATTCGGATCGGGAGTTGCGCTTCCGCCTTGGTAAAACTCCGTTAAACCGCTGTACGTGGAGCGTCTTTGATTTCTCAGTTCATTGATGGCTCCGTCCGAATCGTAGTAACTCCAACGTACATAGTCGTACCAGCGATCTCCTTCAGTTGCCAATTCCAGACGACGTTCTTTCCAGACGTCGCTCCATGTGATGGAGGTTCTGGGGGTTTCACCCGGAATCGCCCGTAACAACACTTTATTGTATGCATCCAGAGCGCTCGGATCGGAAGTGGATGCCGCATTCCCGATTTTTGCTTCCGCATAAATCAGATATACTTCCGCCAATCGAAGCAGATGGGTAGCCAAACCGTTGGTCATTCGCAACAGATTACCTCCGCCTTCGGCCACTTGGTCGGCATTATCGCCCACTAAATGCTTGACGCAATTGGTTCCGCATCCATTTAAATTAGCCGCCTTCAAATCTCCGATAACATAATTCGTCCAATCGAAACCGCCTTTATCTCGCCAGAAATAATCGTAATGATCGCCATACATCATCATGGTGGCCTTGCGACGGGTATCGCGGTTGTTGCGCGTTTTACTCAAGGCGTTTTCGCCGAAAGCATCCTGCAAATCAACCGACGGCGCCGTCCAGTCTCCCCAGTTGTCGTTAAATTCATCGAATCCGGCTACCGCCAAGTCGGATTGCAGTGAATTTTGTGAAGTCCAAGTCGGATCGGAAACCCACCGCCATGAAATCAGACATTCTTCATTGATATTATTGTGCAACCGGAAAATATCTTCATAATTAGTTAATAATTTCCGACCGCTTTGATCAATAACAATTTTTGCATAGTTGGCCGCATTGTCCAAGTCTTCTTGATTCCGGCTTCCGGTTTGCCCGTAGCCCGATTTAGTCAGATACACTTTCGACAGCAGAGCATAAGCGCAGTAACGGTCGAGACGACCAGACAAGTTTTGTTCGGGCAGCCATTCGATCGCTTGATTCAATGTCATAATGATATAATCATATACATTCGGAATTGTTGCCTTGTAAACATTGTTGTAGTTGCCGGCTGAAATCATAGCGGAATTGTCGTGAATGATGGGTACGGCTCCGAAAGAACGCACTAAATAGAAATAAGCCAACGCTTTCCAAACCAATGCCTCTCCTTTGACCGTATTTTTAACCTCTTGACTGACCGATGGCGACGATTTCATGTCAATATTTTGAATGACGCCGTTGCAGTAAGCGTTAACCGACCAGAGCGAAGCGGAAGCCAAAGTCAGAGATTGATCGGAACTGGTAACCGTAAAGTTCAGATAATCTCCGCTCAGATTAATATTTCCCGCCATAACTTCACCTGCTTGTATGAAAAAGCGTTGCATATCATACCAAGGTGAATTGTAAATCGGGTTGACCGCCTGGTAGCATTGGTCCTCGGTCTGATAAAAGTTATCCACGTTATAGTTATCTTCGACGGGACGATCCAAAAAGTCGTCACAGGAAGATAAAGCAAATAACAGGAGCAGCGACAAGACCACAGTTGTTTTTATATTATTTTTTATTTGTTTCATTGCTGTATAATTTTATGAGTTAGAATGAAATATTTAATCCGAACGTATAACTTTGAGGAGACGGATAGCGACCGTAATCCATTCCGTAAACATTAGGAGACATGGTACTTACCCCGATTTCGGGATCATAACCCGTATATTTGGTAAAAGTACATAAATTTTGAATATTGGCATACACGCGTATGTTATCCACGAAAAATTTATGCGTCAATTTAGCCGGGACGGTATATCCGAAAATAATGTTTTTGATACGCAAGTAAGAACCGTTTTCGATATAGCGGTCGCTGTTGCGTGCGTTTTCATTCGGGTCGCCGTTATTCAAGGCGCGAGGCTGCGACGGATTATTAGCCAACCGGACATTGTCAATGTCTTGATACCAATTCCAGATACCGCCTGTTCCATCGTAGATTTTGCCCGGGTTGATCGCTTCCAAGCGCGCCCGATCGGTAACAATCCGCAATTGATTTTGGTAAGCGCCATTCATTGCGCTCAAATCAACCGCCGTTTGATTATATACTTTGTTTCCGTAAGTGCCGTTGATGAATAAGCTCAAGTCGAAATTCTTGTATCGGAACGTGTTATTCATCCCGAATGAAACCTTGGGATACGGTGAACCCAAATCCGTTCGGTCGTAGTCGTCAATGACGCCATCGGGTTTTCCGTCCGGCCCGCTGAGGTCCTTAAATTTAATATCGCCCACCCACACCGTATTGTACTGGTTGAAGGTAGTCCCGTCTGCCGGATAAGTCTTCGGCTTGGGCGAATTTTCAATATCGGCTTTGTCTTTATAATAACCGTCTGTCACCCAACCGTAAAATTTATATAAGGGATCTCCGACTTGAGTACGCGTAATGGGCGAACCCATGCCGTCCCATTGCGGGTAACCCATGAGAGGAGGCGTTCCGGGCATCAGTGAAACCAATTTATTTTTATTGAATGAAACTTGTACATCCGTTTGCCATTCAAAAGCGCCTTTGAGGTTTATTGTATTCAAAGAAATTTCAAGTCCTTTATTATTGATGGTACCGTAATTACCCCACGGAGCATCCAACGCGGAACTGGAGTTTCCTTTTGTTCCCATATAGGAAGGAAGGTCCAAATGCATCAACATGTCTCCGGAGGTCTTATCGTAGGCATCAATAACCAAATTGATTCGATCCCGGAAGAATCCCAAATCCAATCCATAGTTCCATTGTTTCTGAGTTTCCCAATGTACGAAAGGGTTAGCGATATTGCCTTGCCGGTATCCCACTCCAAGGGCTGTAGGCATTTTGGAAATGCTCGCTCCCCATCTGTAGCTGTCGATATTGGCATTCCCTGTCTGTCCCCAGCCGAAACGCAATTTACCGTTACTTAATACAGAATGATCGGATTTCAGGAACGCTTCGTTTGAAAACCGCCAAGATAAAGCAAAGGACTTGAAATTCGCCCAACGATTTTCCGGTCCGAAGTTGGAAGAACTGTCGCGACGGTAAGTAAAAGTGCCTAAATACCGATCATCATAATTATAGGTTGCTCTGGCAAGAATAGAAACCATAGTCGTACTTCCAAAGCCGGTAGTTACCGATTGCGAAGCGGGGTCAGAGAGTGAGAGGCTTTGTATCTCGTTGGAAGGAAGTCCGGTTCCGTACCCTTCAAGATTATTATATTGAGATTCCCATAAGTCTTCGCCGACCATCACCGTGAAGGAATGTTTTTTGATAACTTCCGAATAAGTCAAGTTGTTAATTACTTGATAAAATGAAGTGTTATCTTTTGATATCCGTAATTCGTTGATGGTTTTGGAAGTAACTCCGAAACTGTAAGTCGGGTTAAAAGTATTTCCTTTGCTGTTGCTGAAGTCAAAGCCCAATTCGGAATGCCATACTAAATTTCGGATGGGTTTAACATCCAAGAAAATACTGCCGTTCAATTTATTCCTGTTCAGAGAAATGTCGTTGATCAAAGCCATGGCGATCGGATTCGTGAGGCGATAATTTTCCCTGACTTCGGTTGCATAATTGCCGTCAATATCATAAATCGGAATATCGGGAGGCGTCAATAACGCATCGGTAAGCAGTCCTTCCGATCCGTTTGCCGATATTAATTTATCTTTCGTAGAGGAATACATGGCATTTACTCCCAATTTCAACCAGCTTTTCATATCGGCATCTAAATTCACGCGGACTGAATACCGTTTAAAATCGGTACCGACAATCGTACCTTCTTGTCCCATATAGTTTCCCGACACATAGTATCTTACATTATCATTTCCTCCTTGAGCGGAGATTTGATGATTTTGAATGAGCGCTTGCCGGAAAATCGCATCCTGCCAGTTGGTACCGCGGCCGAGTAACGAGGGATCCCCGTATTCCGTATAATCGCTGCCGGGCGAAGCGCCGTATTGTTCAGCAACTGATCCCGCAAATTCGGCATACTCTCTCAAATTCATCATTTTCAATCGTTTGCTTTGATTATCAACCCCCATATAGCCGTCGTAAGAAAATTTGGCTTCTCCGGCTTTCCCGTGTTTGGTTGTAATTAACACAACGCCGTTGGAGCCTAACGATCCGTAAATAGCAGTGGCCGAAGCATCTTTCAAAATCTCCATGGATACGATATCGGAAGGATTGATGCTCGCCAGGGGCGATACAGTCGTGACCGAACCGTTACCCAGCGCTCCTCCCAAACCGAGGTCGGAACCCTTGGCTAATGATTTCTGAACAATGACGCCGTCAATTACGTACAAAGGCTCCGCGTCCGCATTAAGCGTGGAAATCCCGCGTATGCGAATGGAAACCGAAGACCCCGGAGCGCCGGAGGTCATCACGGAATTAACCCCTGCCGCGCGTCCTTGCAACGCCTGGTCTAAGTTAGTAATCACGGAACCTTTGAGTTTATCCTCTCCTACGGTAATCGAAGATCCCGAAATATCTCGCTTTTTCATCGTACCGTAACCGACTACCACCACTTCGTCCAAAAGTTGGGTGTCTTCCTTCATCACCACTCTCAGATTCCTTGTATCGCCGGATACCGGAACTTGTTGTTCTGTGAATCCAAGGTATTTAAAAATCAAAACCGCTTTGTCGGTCGGGACAGTGATGGAAAAATTCCCGTCGCCATCCGTTGCCGTTCCCAAAGTGGTTCCTTTAACAGACACACTCACTCCCGGCAGGCCGGAATTATCCGTACCGGAAATTACCGTACCGGAAATTGAGGTCTGTGCAGAAACAGAAATGCTTGTACAAAGCACGAACAAAAACAAAATGAGTTTTTTCATTTTCAGTTATTTAAAAAAATTAATATAGGTTAAATATAAGACATGTTATTTCTATCACGCAAATATCCGGCACAAAAATAGTGAAAATTTCTTAATATCCAATAAAAAAATGCTGTCTTTGTTAAAAAAATTATGAATTATGAATTATGAATTATAAAATATGAATTATGAATTATGAATTAAGTAATATATTATTTCCGCTTTATTGTGGTAAAGTCCCGCAGGGACTACACTTTATTAACCGTAGGTGTAGCGACGGCGTAACCTACGGATTTCAATCTACGGTTTTTCCCTGTCGGATGAAACTAACTTATACAATTTATCCGAAGGACGAACTTTTGTCGGCGTTTTCAGAGAGAAGCGATCGCCTTTTTGTACGCTGTCGGCCGGTAGTAATTCAAGCCGGATATCTTCGGCATCAAAAATCAAAGCGCCGGTGGTAGGGCCGGTAACCAATACTTTATCGCCGACTTGAAGCGATTGCGTTTCTACGAGGAACTCGGCGACTCCCAATTTCGAGAAGTATTTAATGACTTTTCCGATATATAATTTCTTTTCGGTTGCTCTATTACCGTATTGATTGTTCCATTCGCCCAATCGCTGTCCCAAGTAATAACCGTCCCAGAATCCCCGATTAAACACTTTTTCCAAGCGACGATTCCAATCTTCGATTTTTTCGTCCGAAAAAGAATCTTCACAATAAGCTCGAATGGCTTCTTTGTAACATTCCACCACTGTTTTTACGTATTCCGGGCCTCGCGCCCGTCCTTCGATTTTAAAGACTTGAACGCCGGCATCCAACATTTTATTAAGGAAATGAATCGTCTTCAAGTCTTTGGGCGACATGATGTATTGATTTTCAATCGCAAGTTCAATGTCCGACTCCAAATCTTTCACTTGATACCTTCGACGGCAGATTTGGTTGCATTCTCCGCGGTTGGCGGAAGCATTCATTTCATGAAGACTCAAGTAACATTTTCCGGAAACAGCCATGCACAGAGCGCCGTGACAAAACATTTCAATCCGAATCAAGTTCCCTTTGGGTCCGCGAATGTTTTGTTCGACAATTTGCCGGTGAATTTCGCTCACCTGTTCCAAATTCAGTTCCCGAGCGAGAACAACCACATCGGCAAAAGCGGCGTAAAATTTCAAGGCTTCAATATTCGAAATATTCAGTTGTGTGGACAGATGAACCTCTACGCCGATACTTCTTGCATACATCAGAGCGGCTACATCCGAAGCGATGACAGCGGAAATATTCGCTTCGCGGGCGGCATTGATAATTTCACGCATTCGATCCATATCGTTATCGTAAAGAATGGTATTGACCGTCAAATAGGATCGAATGCGATGTTTCGCGCAAACTCCCGCAATTCGGTGTAAATCGGCAAGCGTAAAAGTTTGGGCGGAATGCGAACGCATATTTAAATCCTCCACTCCGAAGTAAACGGAATCGGCTCCAGCACGAATAGCAGCGGCTAACGACTCGTAAGAACCTACCGGAGCCATAATTTCATAATTTTCAACGTTTCTTTGTTGCATTCGATTCGATTAGAAGCAACAAAAATACAAAATTATTACTTACTTTTGCACTCGTTATGCAAATTGGAACCACTACTTTTGATAAATACCCGGTTTTTCTTGCCCCGATGGAAGATGTAACCGATATTTCGTTTCGTCTCTTGTGCAAAGACTTCGGAGCGGATATGGTTTATACCGAATTTATTTCGAGCGATGCCTTGATTCGTCATATCAACAAGACGCAAGCTAAATTGGAAGTTTCCGATGAAGAACGTCCGGTAGCGATGCAGATATACGGAAAAGAAACAGACGCAATGGTTGAAGCTGCCCGAATTTGCGAAGAAGCTCGTCCCGATATTCTCGATTTAAACTTCGGGTGTCCGGTAAAGAAAGTCGCGTCGAAAGGCGCCGGCGCCGGAATGTTACGAAATCCCGAACAGATGTTGGCAATTACACGTGAAGTGGTCAAGGCCGTTCGGATTCCCGTTACCGTAAAAACCCGATTGGGTTGGGACAACGATTCCAAAATCATCGTTGATTTAGCCGAGCGATTGCAGGATTGCGGAATTGCAGCGCTTACCATTCACGGTCGCACCCGTGCGCAAATGTATTCGGGCGAAGCCGATTGGACGCTTATCGGCGAAGTGAAAAATAATCCTCGAATGTATATTCCTATCATCGGGAACGGCGACATCAATTCGCCCGAAAAATGCAAGGAAGCCTTTGACCGTTTCGGCGTGGATGCCGTGATGGTCGGGAGAGCAAGCATCGGTTGTCCGTGGATTTTCAAAGAAATAAAAACCTTCCTGCATACAGGGATAATACCGGAAAAAGAACCGTTTGCTTATTATTTGGAAATTCTGAAAAAGCAAGTACTGCAAAGCGTAAACCGATTGGATGAACGCAGAGGCATTTTGCACAGCCGTCGCCATATCGCCGCAAGTCCTTTGTTCAAAGGGATTTCCGATTTCAAACCGATGAAAGTCGCCCTGTTGCGCGCCGATACGGTAGAAGAGTTGTTCGGGCTTATGGATGAAATTAAAACCATTTAAACAATCGCAATCCGACGACAAAGCAAACGACTCCGAAGCCCGACAAAGCGATGGAAGGAGTGAGGATTTCCATCCATCCGGCTCCTTCGTTAAAAATGCTTCGAACGCCATCGGTAAGCGCAGTCAAAGGCAGCAATTTAATCACTCCGATACTCCATTCCGGAAAGTGATGATAACTGAAGAAAATACCCGAAAGAATCATCATAGGCATTTGTACGGCATTGATCCATCCGGTTCCGACTTCCGTTTTTGCCGTTCGCGTTGAAATCAGTACGGCCAAACCGGTGAAAGCGATATTTCCCGCTAAAAACAAAACCACTAAAGCTCCGATATTTCCTTGAATATGAATCCCGAATAAAAGCCATGCGAAGAATAGCAGAATCAAAGCTTCCACCATATTCATCAATATTCTGACGAACATAAACGAAATCAAGAAGTTGGATTTTCTCATCGGAGTGGCCACCATTCGCCGCAATAATTTCTGCGAACGACGTTCGATAATCGTATAGCTGATTCCCCACATGATGGAACTCATAACGCCCATTGACAATATTCCCGGAACAAGAAAATCAATATAGCGCACTCCTTTCAAAG
>WRFZ01000105.1 GCA_009778655.1 Candidatus Azobacteroides sp. | reverse complement strand
TTGCACTGACAGGCGATCGTCCCAAATCTTGAATTAATACCACGTAACCGCCGCTTATTTTACGCATATAAACGGGTCCGCTTTGTATATCAACCAAACCGAAACTGTAAGCGCCCGAAGCGTTTCCCGGATGCTTTCCGAATATGTATTCCCCTCTTATTTGCGTCATTCCGACGGATGTTAGCGCAATATATTGAATATCAAAACCGATGTATTGCCGTTTAGCCAATCGTCCGATATTATCGCGCGTTTTGCTATCCTCCGTAAACTCTTTATCTTTCATCACATAAGTTGAACTGTCGGTTTGCAAAACCCCGCCCAGATAAAGCGAAACACCTCCGCTCAACGACATATCGTTACCGAAAACCTTGCTTGCCGATAAATGCCCGATAAAATCCATGTGACTGTCAATTTGAGGTTTGATTCCGTTTCCGGCAAACAAACCGGCTTCTAATTTGATCGGATTCCAAACCGATGTTTTTGCGGGTTGCAAGGTAATCATCGCTCCCAAATCCCGTTCATCCGGGAAAAGCGATTGTATAATGCGAGCGCGTTCCGGCGATTCACGAAGGGAAGAAGAATAAGCGATTTCGTGTCCGAAAGGACGATCGAAGATACCGGCTTTGAAAGCGTTTGTTCCGAACCAAGGGTCTTTAACATTGAGATAAAGATCTTTGAACATGACGACATTTCTTCCCTGCGCCGATAAAGCATTATCGCCTATTCCTTTATCCGTTACGTCAATTTGAACGACGCCGGAGGCAATGCCGTCTTCATAAGTCAGTTTGAAACGTCCGCGACGAATACCGAAACGACTGTAACTGTCCAAACCCTTGTAATCGGTACTCCCCGGATAATACGCATTACTTTCATACGAATTGGCCCGCTTGGCCAATTTAAAATTAATACCGTCCGCCGCCGCTTCTGCGTATTGATACTGCGTTTGAATATAACCGGACACTTTGAATTTCTGCAAAGTCGCTATAGCGCTCTGAAGCAACGATACTTTTTGATCCAATACTTCCGCACCGTTCAATTCCGGTTCTTGCAGTTGAGCAAACGCGGGCGCTGATAAACAAATACCAATGAAGAGAAAGATAATTCCCTTGAATACATTCCGTTTTTTTCTCATTTTTGTTTTCAATTTCGTTTACTTTGACGCGACAAAATTAGAAGGCGACTGTTACAGTTTCGTTACAAAACCGAGACATTTTTTTTATTTGTGTTTCATTTTACCGATAAGTTTCTTGTTGGTGTCTTGCATGAACGAGAAAGCACGCAAACATAAAGAATTGATGGATACTTTTAATAATGGGTAGAGTTTGAGCAAAGCTTGAAAAATCGGATTTAAAAAAACCTCTTGTCGGTAAAAAAAGAAGATACACATGAAGTTATTGCATCTATTTAAAAGAAAAAATGTATTTTTGCAATCAAAAAAAGAGTAATTTATTAACCATTAAAAAATAAAGGAATGAAAGGAATTTATTTGATTGTTCTAATCTTTTGTGCTTCTTTTACTTACAGTCAAAGCGCTTTGAATATTCTGGATCTGTATCACGAATCATTTCCGGAAGAGACCGCCCGAACCGTGACAGCCAATGCGCATATCGGTGATTACACGTATCATATGAATATCGCCGGGATTTCGTTTCAAGGGATTGCTTCTCCGGCTGATTATTTAAAAAATGAAAGTATCTCGTTGGATTTTGCCGATAACCGGTTAGCAGTCCGAATCGGAACGAAAACGTTTTATCCCGATTTGCCTGTATGGCAATTAATCCCTATCGTTAATTTCGCCGACAGCCCTTATACGGTGGCGGTTTCTCAGTTAGGCGATACAACCGATAACTTGGGCGCTCAATGCCGGTTTCATCCCGCCTTTTTAGATAATTTGTTGGGTTTACGATTATTTCAAGCCGACCTGTTGAATCTGACCGATATTCTGTGGGATCTTCCGATTGATGCGCAACGGCATTATATATTAGCTCCATCCGAACAGCCTTTTACTCCCCAAAGGGATTCGGTTATTCATCGGTCTATCTATGAAAAGCTGTCGAGAGGGAATCGGTTTACGTCGTTTGTCTTGACCGATAAAGATGTTAATTTTGTTTTTAATACCGATGAATCCGGTTTGAAATTGTCGGGACAACCGTATTACTATTTTGTAAGGACATTGACCGATACGGCGAATATTCGGCGACTTCGCGAGCAGGCGATTAAATGCTACGACGAAATTGAAACGAATGCAAAAATTATATTGAAAGATAAATATACTCCAAATCTTAATCCGCGTACCGGGGGATTGGGCGAGTTAGTGAAAACTTTAACCGCCTACAAACAGGAAAATGTTTTTAATCCTTATTCGATGTATTCTATAACAAAAGCTTTGACTACGCTGGATTCGCTTAATAATTTGACGAATGAGGATATCGGAATAAAATTTCAAATACAAAAAGACTATACCGAATCGTTCAAGTCCTATTGGGGTTCGTTGAAAAAATTCAATCCGTTGGTTTATTCAGCCGTTGAAAATACCGCGCAGTGGTCAGCTTTTTTCAGATATGTTCGTCAAGTAAATCCAGATAATTGGACTCAATTTGTCAGAAAAGTGGAAAATAACGCGAAATCGGACGCTCCGGCCGTTCAAACGCCGACTTCTTCCGAGATCAACTATTTCCGGTATTTTGATGAAAAGGAAAAGGACAGTCGGTGAGTGAAGCGAAATACCATTCGATTGGCTACAGCATGTGCGATAGCGCTTTTTTGTTAAGAATTTTTACTTTCCGGTGAGAAAAGGAGATGTTGCCTTCGTCAACCAATTTTTTGATTTCCTTGGATAAGGCCGGACGAGTAATTCCGAGATATTCAGCCAATTGAACCAAATTATGTTCATCCAACTCTATGGTATCGGAGTCTTCTTTCATATGGCTGAAAAGATAATAAACAAAGCGCGCTCGAATACTGCGAAATGTGAGTACGCGCAAACGAGTTAAGGTGCATTTATTGCAACCCATGCTTTCGCACAGAAAGTTTTGCAAAAATTGAGGCATACTATTCATGAGAGCAAAGACAGATTCTCTGGTTGCTCGCAACAAGGTTACCTCTTCAACTACCGTGAATGTTGCCGGGAAAAAGTTTTTTTCGGCAAAAATGTGAGGCGTCGCAAACGAACGGGGAGCGCGAATCGTTTCCACGCGAACCTCGTTGCCGGAAACGTCAATCACATCAACATTCAATTTCCCCTTAAGTAAGAGATGAAGGTATTTGCAAACAGTTCCTTGGGTGGCGACAACTTCTCCCTTCGGATATTCATCTATTCTATACTCTAAACGCTCTAATACTTCTTTCTGCATTTCTTTGGTAAAATTGCGGAAAAGCGGTATAGAGAATATATCGGTTATATCCATAAAAAAATGCGGCTAATATTTATATGCAAAAGTAATATTTTTTTTGCAAATTATGTATATATTAGCCGCAAAATTTTTATTTTAATTTTATTCCGAAAATTACCACTTGGTAATAAGTATCTTCGGATTGATGTTTAACGAAATCCACGCCCAATCTTGATATTTGGACGGATCGCCTCCCTTAACGGCTTTCATCGTATCGTTTCCAAACATGGTTGAATAACCGCCGGTGAAAGCGACATCTTTCATAACGTTCCAATTCACTTGTAAATCCCATTCCGAGCCCAGCGCCCGTTTTAGTTTATCGTCTCCGGCATATACGTCCGTTGTAGTGCTGAAATAATGATAATTCAGCGCAAGGGTTACTTTGGGCGACGCCTTGAATGAAAGCCCTATTTGATTGTCCCACAATCCCGGATTCGTATTGGAGTTGATAAAAGCGGAAGCATAAAAATAATCCATTGTTCCGTAGAATTTATGATGCGTTCCATACAAAGGATTAAATGCTTTATACTTATCGGCGTCTTTTCCGTCGTTACCGCTCAAATAATCGCTTGCCAAAAGAACTTTCCATGTCGGAGTAAATGCATAGGATGCGTTGATTGCCCACATGAAAGCGGAAACTTTTTTATCGGTTAAAGATGCCGTTTTTCCAGATTGATAATAAAAGGTTCCGTACAACGAAAGACCGTCCGGTTGGTAAGACAAGTTGGTGCCTAAAGTCTGTAAATATTTTATTTCCGATTTTTCCGGACCATCTGTTGCACTTGCTATATGTCCTGCGTCCGTTCCAATGTTCATTACCAGAAAAGAGGCATTAAACATTTTGCTTCCGATGTGTTGATACCATAGCGTCTGCATTGTTTTGTACGGTTGTCCCGCTCCTTGTAGGACTACCGGATAAAAAGTCCCGGTGGTTTTTTCTGCGGTTTGATTGAATGCCAAAATTAAATGCAATTTGTTCATCGGATTTTCATAACCCAATTTCAATGCATCGTGATACCGTCCCGATACATTCCAATCCAATGCTCCCAAAATACGTTCGTCATCGTAAACCAAGGATTGACGACCGAACTTCAAAAAGAATCCGGTTCCCGAGTTGAGGCTTGCCCAAGCTTCATTCAACATAAATCGTTCGCTACCGTTGCCGACAACTTGAGGATCTTGTCCCCAAACGCCGACATGTTGAGCCGCTAAACCTAAAGAAAGGTTACTCCGTTTGTATTCCATCGAAAGACGAGCTCGGTCGTTAACAAATCCGGCCACGTCGGCTCCGTCTGCATGCGGACTTTGCGCTCCGTTACGATACTCGGCGCGTGAACGGACTTGCGCTCCCAAAGAGAAATCATTTTCTTTAGTCTCACTGTTTTGAGAAAATAACGGGCTGCATAACAACAACCCCACGAAAAAAATAATCAGTTTTTTCATACCTTTCATACATTTTTATTATTGTTATTAATCAGTTTTTAAGTAATTCAAATTCATAATTCATAATTCATAATTTATAATTCATAATTCATAATTCATAATTCATAATTCATAATTTATAATTCATAAATTTTGACTGTAAACATGCACGCTGTTCCCTCGCGCCGCAGGAAGATAATTCACTCCAAACCAACAGACTTGAAGTAAGATAAAAGAAAAAATCAACAAATAGCAAGCCGTTTTCTTTTCCGACGGCTTATGTAAGCGAAAGTGAATATAGATGATATAACCCATCCAAGTGGCTGCCGCCCATGTTTCTTTCGGATCCCACGACCAATAATGCCCCCAAGCCGCTTTTGCCCATATAGCGCCGAATAACATTCCAACGATAAGAAATGCGCTTCCCACATAAACCAAATTGTCGCATAATGCGATGGATGAGGCTTGCTTTTCCGTTTTTCTTATCAGAAGATACAATGCGTTGATAGTCGCAACGCCGAATACGGCGTAAGCAAGCATATATACGATAACATGCGGTGCAAACCAAGGGCTTTGCAAAGCCGGCATCAAAGCTTTATTGTGTATTTCCGGACGAAATATATTGATACAGATGAATATAAGCGACAGTAACGTACTGAACGAAAGAATCCATTTGTATTTCCATCGCATAAACGTAATCAATCCGGCTATCGGCAAGAAAAACGAATACCAAAGCCGCGTTTCGCCCATCGTACGTAAAGGGGGCCGTTCGAGAGACATCCACATTCCGACAATAAACAAAGAGAATATGACTACTCCCGCTAAAGTTAAAACGACGGATTTGCGATAATGTTGAGGCTTAAACGCAAGAATTGCGGCAATCGCCCAACAAACCGCGGACGGGAAAGCAAAATATAAAAAATGATTCCACTGCATATTTTCCGTTATATTTTTTTAGGAGCTGAAATGAACAAAAACACGGCGCCGACCAACATCATCCCGATACCGGAATAGACGACAGGCAACCACGGGTCTTTTACTAATTCGAAAACGCTGTATCGGCTCCATTTACCAAGGGTTTCATCGTAACTCAATTGATATATTTTCCAACCGGCAACGGATAAGGGTTTATTCACTTCAATGGATGCTTCTTTCGAGTCTCCGCTTTTTGTATAAACCATTACATCGGAAGCATATCGCTTCGGTTCACGCTCCGGCATAATCAAACTCATCTTTTCGTTTAGTCGCAGGGAAGCGTATGGAAATAAATAGTTTCCGCAACTGACCCAGCCTTCTTTTCGAGTATCATCCGTTACATTGTGCGCTTTTACATATAAAGCCGAAGTAGCTCCCTCTCCGTGAAATTCCACATAATTTAATGTATCCGAATTACTTATACCTGCTGCATAAGGCAAATCTTTGACGATTTCCAATTTCCAGTCCAACAATTCGGCCTCGAACGGACAAGTTTCTACGGATACGTTTACAGGCTCTTTTTTTGGAAGCGCTTCTCCCGTGATATTATCCAACAGCATCAATTTCGGCGGATATTCGTCAATGGTGAACGCTTTCAATTCGATTGCCAACGGGAGTTCAACCGTTTCGTTTTTTTCATTGGTCGCCCGCCATTCGGGGGTATCCATGGAAACGGTCATTCGCAAGCGTTGCAAATCAGCGCTACCCCAAACTGCCCCGAAAAGCGCTATGAATAATCCTAAATGATTGAAAACAAAACCTGTGTCTTTCCACTTAAAACGACTGAGACGCCTTAAAACGACTAAACCTAAAATCCATAGAAAGTAGAGCATCAATAGTATAAATGGCCAAGACACAGTCATCTGCATAAAACCGGTACGGACAAATCCATTTTCACGAGAAAGATCATACGAAGAAGGTAATTGTCGCGTAAGTCCCATGATAATAACCAAAAGGAGCAATGAAGAAAGCGAAGTAACAGCTGCCGCATATCCCGCAAACCATTGAATTCCTTTGACTTTTATCGAGATCAGATGAAATAACAGCAAACCTATCAGAAACAAGACCCCGGAAATAAGGTTGATCGGGAAGTGTAATAAGTCAGGCGCGATTTTTCCCGAATACAATTGTAATACTATTCCTGTAATAAACAATCCGCTGCAAATCGTCCAACCTTCTATGTATCCAGGGGTCTGTTTCCACATAAATAATTATGTATTTGCTATCAAACGTTTGTTTTCTTTAGCTTGCTTCAACCATTCGGGAACGATCGTATTCAAAAACTTTTCCTTGGCCGCTTCTTCGGTTGGTATATCCAAGCCGATGTATTTCTGCGCTTTTTCTTTCGTTGAAATATCGGGTAAAGGTACATCGCCGGTGTAGCCCAATTTAACAAGCACTTTTGCAATAGCCAATCGCGCTTGCAAAGCTTTATCCAATCCGTGTCCCAAAATTCGTTCTATTTCTTGCGGCGCATGGAATGAACCTCCATGAGAAGCTACCGCATAATCCCATCTCCATTGCGATTGGCGAATAAGTTTTAATGCATCTTGCATTTGTGCGTCCGTTGCGCCTTTTCCCCAAGCGAATTGCGCTTCAATATGAGCCGCAGCCAACTCGGTTTCTAACCGTTCACGTATTTCCATTGCTTTTTTCTGACGGTCATAGACATTGTTACGCAATGTTTCTTCGCTTTCTCTGTGACATACTTGACAGGTGCGGTCAATCATTGCCAACGGACTTATGACATGGTGGTCGCTGTATTTCACGCCGCCTTCGCTCTTGTAGGGCATGTGGCAATCGGCGCAGGCCACGCCGCGTTGTGCGTGAATACCCATAGACGCTATTTCGTAATCGGGGTGTTGCGCTTTAATAATCGGAGCTTTACTTAATTTATGAGTAAAATCGGAAAATTGAATTTCATCATAGTAGTTTTCCATATCTTCTACTGATAAACCTTTGTCCCACGGGAAAGTTAAATATTTTCCATCCCCTTTCATATAGTATTCGGAATGACATTGTGCGCATACCAAAGAACGCATTTCTTGTTGCGTCGCGTTTTTGACATCCATTCCGCGCCGTTGAAAAGCTTCGATTAAAGCCGGGCGGCTGATTTGCAAATTCATATTGACCGGTTCGTGGCAATCGGCGCATCCGATCGGATTAACTATTTCGGAACCTAATGCAGCCCATTTGGCTTTGTAATAATTTTCAACGCCCATTTCCTGCATTACTCGGGGAACATCCGGACTTTTACAGGTCCAACATGTACCGGGTTGAGGTCCTTCTTCTGCTGTCATAGGCGCGCCTGTACGTAAGGAGTGATCAATATCCTCTATGGCATGCATGTGTCCGCGAGGCGTTTTGTAATCTTTTGCAAAAGCATAACCTGCCCACAGAATCACCATATTGGGATGTACGGCCAACACATCTACCGATTGACTTCCGTTGAATAAGGATTGAAAAGTCGTATCGGCGGTTTGCTTCCATGTGTCGTACTCGCGCGGATAATTTTCGGCAAAAACTTCATTCCTTGATTCAATTCCCTTGATTTCCACTTTTTTATTGTTGAATACACTCGCTACTTCCGCTCGTCGCTCCGTGATTGAAGCAGCTATAAGACCTAAGATGAAAACAACGACCATTGCTACTATAAACAACAGCCATCCTTGCCATGATTTTGAATTTTTTTCCATAATATTATTTATTCGTTATGTTATTGTTATTTTCTTTTGAATTAGTAATTTTTTTTATCCAGTCGGGAACGATGGTTTTCGGATAGGGAACCAAATTGTTGGGGGTGGATGAAAGGCTGTTCTTTCCGTGAGGTACTTCCCGGTGACAATCCCAACAGGCTTTTCCCGCGCCCGCTTTGGCCATCATGTAACTGATTTTGCCTGTTTTGACAAATTCCGTATTTAACTGCTCGTGACAACGAATACAGTTATTCATAATTATCGAAGCGCTCTCGTCGACCGCTTGAATGACTTGATGTTCTCCTCGCATCGTAAATACCGCGGCATGTCGCATTCCGTCCATTCCTTTGAACAGCCACTTTCGAGCGGCATTGTCATGGGGAACATGACAGTCGTTACAGGTAGTATTTCGACCGTGAGAACTATGCGTCCACGTGGCGTAGTAAGGCGCCATAATGTGGCAATTCGTACAAGTTGCCGGATCGTCGGACAAATAACTTCCGAACCGTGAAGCGTATGCCGAATATGCCCCCAGTCCGCAAATAATTCCTCCCACGATAAAGGCAATTATCTTCCGCTTGGGTGAAGATAAAATTGAAGCAAAATTTTCTCTAATCTCCATAGGTAGTATCATTATATAATAGGTAACTTATGCAAATGTCCGAAAAAAAAAGTTAAAAAACGTAATAATTATTACGTTTTTTAACTTTTTTTTAATAAAAAATAAACTTGAACCGTTTTTTTTTATTATTTATGCCGAAAGACTGTCGTCTTTCATGTCCAATTCCTCTTTATCCATATCAAAAAATTTGTATTCGAGAAATCCCAAACTTTGATCGGGGATAATATGAATTCCCATGGAATATTTCATTTTCCATTTCCATTTCAGAGAAAAAATTCCCTGTTTAACAAATGCGGCAATGTAAGGATGTACGTGTAATTTGAATTTCTTCACTTTTAATGTTTCTACAACATCTTTGATTTTCTTTTCCAAATCATCCGTAAATAATATGGAAGATTTGATTTCTCCTTTTCCGAAGCAGGTCGGGCAAACTTCAGCCGTAACAAAATCCATGAACGGACGTACACGTTGACGGGTGATTTGCAGTAATCCGAATTTGCTGATCGGAAGGATGTTGTGTTTGGCTCTGTCGTTAGCCATCAGCGTGCACATATAATCGAATAGTTTCTGACGGTTATCCGATTCACGCATGTCAATGAAATCAACCACAATAATGCCTCCCATATCCCGGAGTCGTAATTGTCGGGCAATTTCTTCGGCGGCGGCCATGTTAACGTCAATGGCCGTATTTTCTTGTCCGATGCTTGATTTGGAGCGATTTCCGCTATTTACGTCAACAACATGCATCGCTTCGGTATGTTCGATAATCAAGTAGGCGCCGCTTTTGAACGTTACGATTTTACCGAATCCGGATTTAATTTGCTTGGTTACGGCAAAGTTATCGAAGATAGGAAGTTCTCCCTTATAAAGTTCGACGATTTTTGCACATTCGGGAGCAATTTGGCTGACGTAATCGTGTACTTCATTGAACACATCGGGGTCGTTGATGTGAATGTTTTGAAACGACGGATTAAAAATATCTCTCAAAAGAGCAACGGCTCGTCCCGTTTCTTCGTAAATCAAAGAGGGCAATTTGGCTTTGAGCAGTTTAGTCATATTATCGTCCCATCGTTTGACTAAAGTTTTTAACTCCAAATCCAATTCGGCGACTCGTTTTCCTTCGGCGGAAGTACGAACGATGACGGCGAAATTTTTCGGTTTAATACTCTGAATGAGTTGTTTTAACCGTAATCGTTCTTCTCCCGATTGAATTTTTTGAGAAACGGAAACTTTATCTCCAAAGGGAATTACAACCAAGTAACGGCCCGCGAAAGAAATTTCCGAAGTTAACCGCGGCCCTTTGGTTGAAATAGGCTCTTTGGCTATTTGTACCAATACTTCATCGCCTTGTTTGAAGATATCGGCGATTGAACCCTCTTTAGCAGTTTCCGGCAGATGAGCGAATTTGTTGATCGAGGGAACCTTTTTTTTGTCAGAAAGCGTAGCTTTCAGGAATTTGTCCATCCGGTTGAAATTGGCGCCCAAATCCTGATAGTGAAGAAATGCATCTTTTTTGTATCCAACATCCACGAATGCAGCATTCAGACCCGGCATCAATTTCTTAATTTTGCCGAGATAGATATCGCCCACCGAAAACGAGATATTATGCGCCTCTTTTTGAAATTCCACTAATTTCTTATCTTCGAGGACAGCTATCGAGATTTCATTGGGTCGAACGTCAATTACTAATTCGCTGTTCACAATTCTATTATGTTTTTTGTTGAATAAAAAATTGCAATTAAATGTTAAAGGTTAAATGCACAATAGACAGCGCCTTTAACCTTCAACTTCAATCCATCTAAAAAGAACTTATTTTACCTTTTCTTTTTATGCCTGTTTTTCCTAAGTCTTTTTTTCCGTTTGTGTGTAGACATTTTATGTCTCTTTCTTTTTTTTCCGCTTGGCATTGTTAATTATTTTATTTAAACGATTAATAAATTCAAGCAATTACTTTACGCAATTACTTTTTTCCTTCCAGGCTGTTCCGCAAATTTTCGCTGAAATATTGAGAAGGTTTGAACGTCGGAACAAAACGTTCCGGAATAATGATAGTGGTCTCGTTTTTAATGTGTCGAGCCGCTTTAGCTGCTCTTTTTTTAACTACAAAAGATCCGAAACCTCTCAAATAAACATTCCTTCCGCTATTCATAGCGTTCATTACTTCATCCATAAAGCCTTCAACAACAGCAAGGACGTGAGTCCTGCTTACACCTGTGTTCTTCGCAATTGCGCTTACAATATCTGCTTTTGTCATGACTATAAATAATTTAAATTATAATGTGAGTTTAATTTCGAACTGCAAATATAAGCTAATATTCTTAATTAAAAAAGTTTATTCGGTTTTTTTTGAATTTTTTTTCGTTTTAGTTCAAAATATCTGCGTATTTTTGCCGTCGAAATGGAAAATTTTAGATTTATCACGGGTAAACTTATCGAATGGTATAAAATTCATCGGCGAATTTTACCGTGGCGAGGGACCAACGATCCCTATTTAATTTGGATATCGGAAATCATTTTACAACAAACGCGCGTAATTCAAGGTTTGGATTACTATAATCGCTTTATTGGTCGTTTTCCCGATGTCCGCTCTTTAGCGGCTGCCGACGAACAAGAGGTGTTGAAATATTGGCAAGGTTTAGGTTATTATTCCCGGGCAAGAAATCTGCATGCAACGGCCCGTTCGATTGAAACAAATTTCGGTGGCGTATTTCCCGAAGATTACGAAACGATTCTTTCACTCAAGGGAATCGGCGAATATACGGCGGCGGCAATCGCTTCGATCGCTTTTAATGCGCCCTATCCGGTGGTTGACGGAAACGTATTTCGGTTTTTATCCCGTTTGTTTGCCGTTGAAGAACCGATTGATACGGCCAAAGGAAAAAACAAGTTTACGGAATTGGCCGGCCGAATTATGGATCCGTCTCAACCGGGATTATTTAATCAGGCAATCATGGAATTTGGCGCTCTGCAATGCGTTCCCGTTTCGCCCGATTGTTCCGTTTGCCCTTTCGAAGCTCAATGTTCCGCTTATTCTTTCGGTAGAGTCAATGATTTTCCGATAAAACGCAACAAGACGAAAGTCAAAACAATTTATCTCTACTACTTTCATATCCGTTCGGGTATTCATATCTATTTAAAGAAGCGGAAAGAAAAAGGAATCTGGCAAAATTTATACGAATTTCCGCATATTGAATCCGAAACGCCCTTGGAATGGGAAGATTTAATCCGCACGAATGATTTTCAAGCCTTTTTCCCTTCGGTCGAACCGGTTCATTTTCGATTGGTACTGAAAAATCAAAAGCACGTGCTGACACACCGTATCTTGTTCGCTTCTTTCTATGAAGTCGAAATAGAAAAAACGCCGGTATCGTTCGCTAAATTCATTGCCGTTCCGTTCGACGCCATTGATGAATATCCGATTCACCGCTTGATGCAAATGTATGTTGAGAATTATGAATTATAAATTATGAATTATAGATTATGAATAAAAAAAATCATTATTTTTTTTGCCGGTTGTTATTTTGTAGCTAAATTTGTACCGTGATCAAAACTTTACTATTTATTATTAAAAAAAATTTTATTTTATGTCAGTAAACAAAGTTATTTTATTGGGAAATGCGGGCAAAGACCCCGAAGTACGCTATTTTGATAACGGCGGCGCTGTCGCCAATTTCACGTTAGCCACGACCGAAAGAGGCTATACCGCTGCGAACGGAACACAAATTCCAGATCGTACGGAATGGCACAATATTGTTCTATGGAGAGGTTTGGCCGAAATTGCCGAAAAATATGTAAAAAAAGGTTCCAAACTTTACATTGAAGGCAAAATTCGTACACG
>WRFZ01000104.1 GCA_009778655.1 Candidatus Azobacteroides sp. | reverse complement strand
CAGACTCAGATCAAAATCCATAATAAATCCTTTGCTTAAATTGAAAGGTTTATCCGGCGTAAGATCCAAAGAGGTACGTTTGTCTTTGTTTACTTCAGACGACTGAAAATAAAGTCCGCTCTTTAACCTGTCGTCGGCATTGATCTGCAAAATACAGGAAAAAAGCAACAAGAACAATGGTATTCCGGTTCGCATCGCATCCCAAGCAAAAAAGAGTTTTATTTTTATTCGGATTATTAAGACAAATGTACTAAATATTGCGATAATTATTTAATTTTCCAAGAAAAAGTTTATAAGTATTTGCGGGCTTTTTTATATTTCGTACTTTTGCACGGGAAATAATCCCTAATTATTAACATATAAAAATCATAAATAAATTTATGGAAATCGTAAAAATTACAGGCAGAGAGATTTTAGATTCAAGAGGTAACCCTACCGTGGAAGTGGATGTGCTTTTGGTATCCGGAATTATAGGACGTGCGGCGGTTCCTTCGGGCGCTTCCACCGGTGAAAATGAAGCGTTGGAATTACGTGACGGAGATAAAAAACGTTACGGTGGTAAAGGCGTTTTGAATGCCGTTGAGAATATTAACAAGATAATCGCTCCCGCTCTGTTGGGGATGAGCGCGCTGGAACAACGTGCAATTGACAAAAAAATGATTGCGCTGGATGGAACAAAAACCAAATCCAAATTGGGCGCAAATGCTATTTTGGGCGTTTCATTAGCGGTTGCGCGTGCTGCGGCCGCTTATTTGGATATTCCTTTATACCGGTACATCGGCGGAACAAATACGTACATTTTACCGGTTCCGATGATGAATATCATTAACGGAGGCTCTCATTCCGACGCTCCGATTGCTTTTCAAGAATTTATGATTCGCCCGGCGGGCGCTTCGAGTTTCAGAGAAGGATTGCGTATGGGATCCGAAGTATTTCATGCTTTGAAAAAAGTATTACACGATAGAGGTTTAAGTACGGCTGTCGGCGACGAAGGAGGATTCGCTCCCACATTGAAAGGAACGGAAGACGCTTTGGAATCAATCCTTCAAGCAATCACGAACGCCGGATATAAACCGGGAAAAGATGTCGCTATTGCATTAGACTGCGCCGCTTCCGAATTTTACAAAGACGGCGTTTATGATTATACGAAATTTGAAGGCGCTACCGGAGCCAAAAGAACTTCAGCGCAACAAGTCGAATATTTAGCCGGATTGCTTTCCAAATATCCGATTGACTCCATCGAAGACGGGATGAGCGAAAACGATTGGGACGGTTGGAAATTGTTGACCGATAAGTTAGGCGGTAAATGCCAATTGGTGGGCGACGATGTATTTGTCACGAATGTTGATTTCTTGAAAAAGGGAATTGAAATGGGTTGTGCTAATTCGATTTTGATTAAGGTGAATCAAATCGGATCGTTGAGCGAAACATTAGATGCTATTGAGATGGCGCACCGCGCCGGTTATACTACCGTTACTTCGCACCGTTCCGGTGAAACCGAAGATTCTACGATTGCCGATATTGCCGTCGCAACCAACGCCGGACAAATCAAAACCGGTTCGTTGAGTCGTTCCGACCGTATGGCTAAGTACAATCAATTGCTTCGCATTGAAGAAGAGTTGGGCGATTTAGCTGTTTACGGATACAAAAGAGTTCAACGGAAATAAAATTGTCATTGCGGACTTGACTCGCAATCCATGATTATTAACCCTAACAGCGCTTTTAAACGCTGTTGGGGTATTTTTTTACATTTTTTAGTGAGGCATTGGAATACCTAAACGTTCGTAAATCAAACTCGGATCGGAAAGTCCGTTAATACCGATTGTAACAATTAACCAAATCGTAAAGAAGAGGTAAATCACAGACAGAACGATTCCTACCCATGCGCAAATCTTTCCGGCATTCATATTTTTATACGAACCCTCCGTATATTGTCCGGGATTGGAAACATAAAGATCCGTAGCGGATTTTGCAAATACCAATGCAATGATTCCGCAAATAATTCCAATAACTCCCCAACAGCAACAGGTTACAATAGAGAGTATTCCTAAAACCAAAACAACGGTTGCATTAGGAAGGTCACTCTTCGGTGCATTAAAATCATAATTATTATCCATATTAAACGAATTGATGAGTAAATATTTTATATATGTAAGAAATAACAATAATCAGTGCGGAAAGAATAAAAGCTCCTTTGATAATTTCAGGTCCGAATTTAAACTTGAATTTTAAATGCAGAGCTGTAAAAATAAAGCAAAAAAGGATGGGAATCGTTGCCGGATATAATTGAAAACTTTTTACGAAATCGCCTTCCAATAAAGCAATAACACTTCGCTGCAGACCGCAGCCGGGACAGTCGAAATGAAAAAAATGTTTACTCGGGCAAGTAAGCATGTGGTTTTTGAGCCATTCGATAAATTCTCCCATTTTGCAAGCGCATTATTCTTAAATCAGACAAAGATAATAATATATTTTTAAAATCAACCGAACCGACTAACTGTCGTAAATATTTCGGCCGGACAAATCCTTAAAAAACTCGGCAATTTTATCGGAAACGACTTCCGCATACCGTTTTCCTTTGTCTGCCGACGATTTTTCGGGATTGCCGATTCCGGTATCATCAGATACTTTACTCCAATCGCGAGGAATCCAACCTGTTTTTTCGTTCAAAGATTTTGCCGAAAAAGGTTTGAGAGTTCCTTTGCCGGCAGCGCTCAAATCAACTAATTCGGGATAGTAGTGCATTATTACGGACGTTTCCATTTCTCCGGCGTGATCGTCCGGATTTTCGAAATACCCCGTTTGCGGTTCTACATTAAATACATCGCAATTCGCGATGAGCATTTGAGGAAAATCTATCGTCAGATCCCGAATCATATTCTTGAAATGATTGCCTCCGTGCCCGTTGAGAATAATCAGGGTTTTAATTCCCTGATTATTCAAAGATGACACTATATCGGTCAATATACTTTTTTGGGTTTCGTACCGGGCATGAATACAGAAAGGAAGGTCTCGTTGCCCCGGATTTTGCGAACCCAAGGCAACAAAAGGTAAAACCATTCCTCTGACAGCATACCGGGAGAACGTTTTTTCTGCCGCATCTTTTGCGATTGCATAAGCGATATAACAATCGGTAAGATAGGGCAAGTGATAGTTATGAGGTTCCGTAGCTCCCCAAGGTAAAGCGGCATAAGCATACCGATTCTTTTTTACGTTACCGTAATTTTCCACGGATAAATCAATACCGGTATTGTGTTGCATTTTCTTTTATTTTAGTTCTTTAATTCTTAAATTTTTAAATGCTACCCATGAGCCGTGTCCGAGGAAACCGATATGTCCCTGTTTATTGGATAAGCCGGGGTGTTTATTCCCGTCAATGGTAGCTGTAAAGTTTTTGCTGGCTTCGGCAATATCTCCGTCTAAGATTACCGTTCCGTTCAAAGTTATTGTGATTCGATTCCCTTTCGCAATCACTTCTTGATAGTTCCATTCTCCGAGCGGTTTGAGGTAACCTCGCTTTGCAGGGATTACGCCATATACCGAGCCGTGATACTGATATTCATGTAAATCTTTGTAAACTTCGGCCTCATTATCCAAGATTTGCAATTCCATCCCGACATAAGCCGCATCTCCTTCAAGCGGCGCGCGGATTCCCAATCCGTTATTGGCTGCCGGAGTTAACAGAAATTCAAAGCGCATCACAAAATCCGAATATTCTTTTTCGGTATAGAGGTTGCCGCGTCCTCCTTTGGCAGGATCGCATACTATCATACCGTCTTTGGCATAATAATCATTCAGATTGCCGATCCAACCGGTCATGTTAACGCCGTTAAACATAGGGACAAAACCTTCTTTCTTTTCGGCATCGGAAACTGCATAGGCTTTGGGGCGTGGAATTTCTCTTATATAAATATCCCGAAATGCGATTCGGGAAGTGTGCGCCTGCAATTCAACGGCTCCTTCCGGAAAGATGGGTAACGAACGATCCCAGTAGTTCTCCAGAATCGTATGATCGGTTACTAATTGACCATTCAAATAAATAGTAACTTTATCGCCTTCCATGCGAATATAAAACGAGTTCCATTCGTTGACGGGATTATCGGCCACTACCGAAGGTATTGACGGATTTTTTTGGTTGTTGTATAATCCCCCGGAACCCACTTGCGCATCTTTGTTGGCGGTATCCCAAATTTGTACTTGCGGACTGCCGCGCAGGTAAATGCCGGAATCCGTTTCGGGATCAATACGCCAATCCACATACAGTTCGAAATCGCCGTATATTTTTCCGGAACAAAGATTTTCATACCCTTTGCCTTCATAGACTAATAATCCGTTTTCCACTTTCCAGTCTCGCCGCATGATTTCGTCGGCTTTTACCTGTTTTTCGGCCAACTGCTTCGGCGTCATCTTTGCCCGGGTAATCGGGTTTTCAACCAAACCTTTCCAACCGGTGAGATCGCGACCGTTGAACATTGACACAAAACCATTGTCGGTGGGAAGGGAAGCCAAATGTTTCAAGATGGCCTGTTTTTGATAGTCGGCTTCGGTATCTTTGTTCACGGCTATTGCCTTGTTCAGCAATGCTGTTATTTCAGAACCGTAATATTCGGGATGCGCTAACGCTATGGTTTGTACGGCTTGTACCGCTGCCTGTTGTATATCGTTATTATTATCATCCAAATATTTTCCGGCAGTGATCAATCCCAAGAAAGTACCTGTACGGCCAATCTGTTGCAGTATGATTTTCTTTTGCTCCGGCGTTTTGGCAATATCTAACGCATTACGTAACAGGAGTAATTTTTGTTCGGGAGTGTTTTTCGAAAACTGTATTTTTGAGATATAGGCAGTCAAAGCTTTGTCGAAATACGGTCCCGAAGGATTATCGGCAGCTATTTTGTAAAGTTGCGGAGTTGCCGAGTTGTCGCTCCATTCAATCAATGCTTCAAAAGCCGCTTCTTTCAACTTGGGGTCTCCGCTGTTGAAGCCGGAACTCATCACCAAATCCAACGCTTTTTTGCCTCCGACCATAGCCAACAGATTGCCGTATGCGCTCGGATTATTGCTGATTGAAGCTTGTTCCATAACAAGTTCGGTCTGCCGGTCTTGACTTTGTTCTGATACGGCTGCAAAAAAAGCTTGTTGTAGCGCTATAACCTCATCCTCGTTCGATGCGGCATTCAGTAATTGTGCAATACGAGGGACATCCTTTTCCACAGCTACCGGCGCCAATGCTTTATAAGCGGCTAAACGCACGTTGGCGTCCGGCGATGAAGTTTGTGCAAAAATAGTTTCGGACTGCGATACCGCTTGGCGAGCCGCCAGAATTTCCAGAAAAGCCGTTTTTGCGGCAGGGGTCGCTTGCGGAATAGCGTTGGCAACTTCATTCAAAAGGTTGCTGTTTTTAAGTGTAAGTAAAGTGTTTTTGCCGGCGCCGACGACTCCCTCATCGTTTGTGTTGATTGCGGCAACAAGTTTTGAAAGGTTGGCGTTGTTTTCGGGCAATACATTAGCCAACCGACCGGTCGCTTCAACGGCAGCCGCCCGGATGGTCATGTCTTTGTCTTGTAAATAACCGATGATAAGATTGATCGGATTTTGTTCCGAGTTAGCATCGTATTGTTCGATTTCGGTTACTCCTCTTGCGCTTAATGCGCGAATAATTTCCGCTTTACGTTCCGCATTCTGCTCTTTCTTCAATAATTCGGTTAATTCTTTATACATTTTAGGCGTTTGGAGGTATGAGGAATAATCCAATGCCGCTAATCGGTACTGTTTATCGGAGCTTTTCAATGCCGTTAAAATTTCGTTAACCGCTTTTTTCTCATCCGAGTTGCGCAAAGCCATTACATAGAGTTCCAATGCTGCGCTTTTAGCGGCGATTTGCGATACTTCGGAAGTGGTTTTCAACATATTTTGGGCTGATTTCTCCACCACGTCTGCTTGCGTGGGAAGACTGTTGTTGAGATATAACACATAGGAACCCAAGGCATCCGTTGATTCGTAGTTGTAACCGGCTTTTTCCGCCGCTTCGGCCAATATCGTTTCCGAGGAAGGATCGGCTATTTGCGCCAAACTGTATAGCGCTGCTTTGCGAAGTTTGGCGTTGCCGGTTGTCGCCAATATACCGATGGCATCGTTGGCCGGTTGATAACGCATATAGCCGAGCGCTTCCACGAGCGTGATTTGTTGCGCGCCTGCGGTTTTACCGAGTGCGGCTGTCATTGCTTTTCCGGCATCGTCGTTACCTATACGTATTAATACACGGGCGGCGGCATCGGCCAAGCGAGCGCTATTCAAATATTGTGCGGCTGTTCCGACAGATTCGGCTCCGGCTACATATTGTAATTGGATTAACAAAAAATCTTTTAATTCGTCGGATTGGACTTCTTTGATCGCGTTACAGAGTTCTTCGGCTGTTTTTTTCTTTTCGGTCGGATTGTTTCCTTGCGAGGCGTATAAAGCTAATCCGCTGATGGCGGCTCGCACCTGAGAATCGTTTCCATGTCCCGGAGGGAGCAATTTAGACGCCAGAATCGGAATCACATTATCTGACCGGATTAATTCCTGCATAAGCCGGTTAAACGTTTCCGTATCTTTAGCGGGAAGTTGCATAGCGATATCCGCTATTTTCGTCTCATTGGTTCGCCGGTCATTGTTCTGTTGTTGAGCATGAACGGAAAAGGCAAAGCCGATTATTACCAAGAGAATGATTAATTTATTGTATATCTTCATTTTGAGTTCTAAGTTTTAAGTATTAAGTTCTAAGTATTAAGTTGAATTAATTCATAATTCATAATTTATAATTCATAATTCATAATTTTTCACACGCTCCACGGCGCTCGCATCGGTTGATTAATCATGGCATTCGCTCCCGGATCGTTTATAAACTCCAATCGAATCGGATCGAAATTTAACGAACGACCCAGACGGACGGCAATAATGGCCATATTAACCATTGTACAAGAACGAAAACCGTTGATTTCATTTAAGGCAAACTTTTGACGGGTACGCACCGCTTGATGAAAATCCGTCAGTTGCTCTTCCGGATCGGGAAATGCAGCCAACTTTCGTTCCAAATCCGGAATATTCGAACGGAATCCGGGATAAAGTTTACCCGAAGGGCCTTCTATATAAGGCGCATTTATGTCTTGATTGTCTCCGTCAAGAATAATTTTACACCCGTCGTCATAAGTCAGCTCGATGCGTTTCCACGTACCGCAAGCATCCGAATCCTGTTGAGGAGCATCTACATCCACCCGTATCGGATTTGTATAATCTTTTCCCAGAAAGTATTGAACAGGGTCTAAGTAATGTTGTCCCATATCTCCCAATCCGCCTCCGTCGTAATCCCAATAACCTCGGAAGGTTTGATGCACCCGATGTGAATTGTAGGGTTTGTAGGGAGCGGGGCCTAACCAAAAGTCATAATCCAATACAGCCGGGACCGATTCGGTAGCCAATCCGGTTTTTCCCACCCAATAAAACTTCCAGTCGAATCCGGTCGCCGCATTGATTGTTACTTTCAACGGCCAACCCAACAATCCGCTTTCCACTAATTTCTTAATGGGTTTGACCGTAGTCCCCATTCCGTAAAATATATCGTCAAACCGAAACCATGTATTGAGGCGGAATATGCGATTGTACTGTTTCATGGCTTCTTTTACCCGGATGCCTTCACCGATGGTCCGCGTCATGGGTTTTTCGCACCAAATATCTTTGCCGGCCTTTGCAGCATCAACAGCTATAATTCCGTGCCAATGAGGAGGAGTGGCAATGTGTACGATGTCAATTGCCGGATTAAGTAACAATTCCCGGTAATCGCGATATGTTTTCGTACCCGGCGGACATAGCGTTAATGCCCGGGATAAGTGGTCCGCATCCACGTCGCAAATAGCTATCGTGCGACCGGCATACGAAATGTGTCCTCTACCCATTCCGCCGACGCCGATAATCGCCTTGGTCAATTCGTCACTTGGAGCAAGGTATCCGACCCCTCCCAGTACGCGCCGAGGGACGATTGTAAATGCAACTGCGCCTAAAGCTGCTGTTTTCAGAAAGCTGCGCCTGCTTTGTTTTGTTTGATCCATGATGTTTGTTTATTTTTTATGATAATATTATTTATTAATGTATTGAACGCTCATGCGTTCAATAACCGTATATTCTTTGTGCATGAAACCGGGCAGGCATAAGTCAAATACATCAATATCACAAACAGCTGTGTATCGGGCAATTTTGCTTTTCATGGATAAAAAGCCTTCAATGTGTGTGTTGCCGATCATCCCGGAACCTAAAAGTCCTATTTTGATCATATCCGTGGTTTACATTTTTTGAAATCTCGGTAAAGAAAGATTAAGTTCCGCAAAAATAAACAAAATCGGTTAAATTAACAATTTTTTTCGTGAATATATGCAGATAAATTTTCATGTGGAGGCTTTTCATGTAGCAAAGGTATAAATAATACTCCTTATTTTATTTCCGATTAGGAGTCGGATTGAACTTTAAAAGGACTGTTGATAATCACGTCGCCTGTGCATCAAGTGTCAACTTCGCATTGTTGGAAACCGTAACATGATAATTTCATGGCACAATGTATTTTACAGTTTTTTGTTTGCTATTTATAATTAATTCAAGCCGGTGTATTTATATTTTTTTATTTTTTAAATACTAATAAAAAGGTTAATCCGTCCAAACTTTGGGGTTCACAACATTTTTAGTTATCTGTTTTTTATCGCACCCCTCCTATTTTTATGATCCAAATAAATTGTTAAAATTTGCCAATGTTTTAAAAATTAGAGCGAAATATAATATCTTTGTTGAAAGCGCAAATACATTTCATAAATAAAATTAAAAAAAAATCAAAACGCATACAACGTTTGAACAACTTTTTGCATCTATATATAAAATGGACTTTCATTTGTCTGAAGAACAAGTACTGGTTGCCGGGTGTAAAAAAAATGAATCTTGGGCAAGAAAGAAATTGTATGAACATTACGCTCCTGCAATGTTAGGGGTATGCGTCCGTTATACGAATGATTATGAAAAAGCAAAAGATGTTTTACATGAAGGATTTATCAAGATTTTCGTAAAGATAAATACTTATTCTGGAGAAGGTTCTTTGAGCGGATGGATGCGTCGCATTTTTGTTACGACGGCGCTTGAATTTTTGAGAGCGGATTTTCCTCTACGGTATATGGATGATGTCATTGATTCCAAGGATAAAATCGAAACGAATGAAGTTTCGGCAGTGGAAAAGTTATCCGCCGAAGATATTTTAAAATGCATATCCGAATTACCGAAGGGTTGCGGGTTGGTTTTCAATATGTATGCAATAGAAGGTTATTCACATGCCGAAATTGCCCGAATGTTGAACATAAAAGAAGGAACTTCACGTTCACAATTTGCGCATGCCAAACAGTTATTGCAACAGAAGATACAAGAATTACATATTCATACGAATGCAAAAAACAAATATGGATAAAGAGAACGACATATTCAGTGAAATTGTTAAAGACAAGCTATTGAATTATACCTTGCCGGTTGATGATGATTCTTGGGATAAGATAGCGGAACAATTGAATTCGGCTTCCCGGAGAAGAACGTATCTGCGCCGAATTGCAGCAATTGCCGTTGCGGCAAGCATCGCGTTATTATTTTTGATATTTTCGATTAGCAAAAAAACGTATCATCATGAAACAGCAACCCGATTATCCGATCAAGAAAAAACAATAGTACGGGATGTGCCTAAAAAAGATATTATTCAACCGGTTCCCCGACAAAATGCAGAATATTTACCGGTACTTAAGAAACCTCAATTCCGCGAACGATTGGCGGAAAATAGCCCTGCAACCGAAGTGATTCCCGATAAAAAAATTGCGGAAGAAGAAAATGCGGAAGAAAATTCGATTATTTACCCGGAAAAAGAGCCGAGCGTTCCGGAAAAACATCCGGTTTCTCCCGATCCCCTTTTTGATCTTGAAAAAGAAATGCAACCGATGCCGATCAAGCATAAAAACCGACAAAGCCTCCGTTTCTCTTTCGGTTCCGGCGGAAATCTTTTAGCGGATAATACAACGTCGCAAAATTCGAATTTTTCTTCGGGTGAATATTTAAATTCCGATTATGCATATTTTAGAGTAGCCGCTCAAAATGTTGCCGATTCACGGACGGACGATATTTTATTGTCTGAAAACTATTCGGATGTGACTTATCATTTACCTTTATCATTCGGGATAACGGTAAAGAAAGAGCTGAATCGAACGTTCGCCGTCGAAAGCGGTATTGTGTATTCGTTTCTTTCGACAACATTCAACAGAGAATCTCCTTTGAAAAGTAAAGCGAATCTGCAATTGCACTACATAGGTATCCCGTTGAACGTACATGCCCGTATCTTCGGAAATCGTTTCTCGCCGTGGGAAGTGTATCTTTCCGCAGGCGGAACGGTTGAAAAAGGTATTTTATCGCATTTTACACAAAAAACGGATTACGATAATACCGATAATTATGTGAGGACAATCGTTTCGAACGAAAAAATCAAAGGGTTACAATGGTCTGTCGGTATTTCGCCCGGAATAGATTATCAAATTCATAAGCATTACAGCATTTATTTAGAGCCGAAAGTGAGTTATTATTTTGATAATGATCAACCGATCAGCGCTCGAACCAAACATCCGGTTGGCGTGGGAATAAATGCGGGCGTCAGATATACATGGTAACTGTCGAATGACAGACAGTTCAACTCGGAAATATCAGTAAAGGATTGAATAGTAACGAATAGAATAAAGAATATCAATATGAATAAGTTTTTTAAAATCGGATTAGTAGGACTATCTTTATTGTTCTTCAGTTGTGACAAAAATGAAAAAATTGATACAATTGATACAATTGATACTTTGAAAATAGGCGAAATAACCGAAATTGAATCGAGCAGAACTGTTGAGAACTCTGAATACGGCTTATCACTTCAAGTTGAAAACATAAATGATAGCAGGTGTCCCACTGGTGGCGTTTGCGTTTGGGAAGGTAATGCTTCAGTCGAACTTCAACTTATTACACAAAAAGGAAAATACAATTTCACTTTGGATACGCATTCTCCTCCTATTTTCAAAAATGACACAGTGATAGAAGGTTTTAGATATGAATTGAGGAATGTTTTGCCATATCCCGGCGATGGAGAAGAGCAGCTGATAAAAACAGTGAGAATTTTGGTCAGCAATAATGAAAGTATTGATGATGCGTATTTTGGTGCAATTGTAATCGGAAAAGGGTTAGATTGCGGCAACTCTTTTCTAATTCGATTTGATAATGATGTTACGGGTCTTCCCTTTCCAAGTAAAGCTTATTATGAAATTAATTTGCCCGAAAAATATAAAATAAATAATGAAAGAATAAACGTCAAATTTCGAGTTCCCAATGCTGAGGAATTAATAGTTTGTACAACAATGGGGCCGGCCTATCCTCAAATATATATAGTTGAGGTTCGATGACAAAAAAGAAATACGGGATAAATAAGATAACGCTAAAAACTTAAATTAATATAAAAGCGATCATGAAAAAAAATACAATTTTTTTGATATGCATAGGATGCATATTTATATTGTCACAATGCGATGATAGCAGGATTTCAGAGGATGGGAACCCTATTGAACCGATTGAATCCCGGGACTATTCAACCATAGCATTCATTGCCCGGATTACCGATAACAGCGCCGAATGGAGCCTCTGTACTGTGGATAAGTCAGGGAATAATAGGCAGAAAATTGTTGATAAGACAACTACTTGCAGTAAACCTGTTCGTTCCGGGTCGGGTCATAAATTGTTATTTTCCACTTTAACGAATAATTATATGTATGAATTGTATGCCGTTGATACAGACGGCTCTGAACTTACTTTAATTGACAGGGCCGATGTTTATTGCGGAAATGCTGATTGGTCGCCTGATGATAATTATATTGTTTACGTCAGATGTTCGGATCCTTATTGGAATAATAGCGATTTAGTTCTCTATAATATATCAGACAAAACACATACCATTTTACAAAATGAGGGCAACACATCGTGTCCGAAATTTTCTCCAAACGGAAAACAAATTGCTTATTGTAAATCAACCGAAACAAGTGGAAATATTTACAAAATGGATATTACCGGAAATAATAACCAATTGATAATCAGCAATGCATCTTGTCCGAATTGGTCGCCGCAAGGCGATAAAATTGCCTATTTATCATCGGGAATAGACAGAAGCTCGCAAATATTCATAGCAAATGCGGATGGGAGCGGTCAAAAACAACTGACTTCTTCCGTATCACCGGTATGGTGGGATACAGGTTTTCCACGCGACGGAAATGAAGATCCTCAATGGACGCCCGATGGAAAGAATATAGTTTATGTATCATGGGAGAATGAAAAACCGGAAATATTTATCATGAATGCAGCCGGAAACGATAAGACACGACTGACAACGGCGGAATTTCGAGATGAATGTCCGGAAATAACGCTTGACGGACAATCTATTTTATTTTCGTCGAGAAGATCCGATATGATGAACAATGGAATTTGTATTATGGCATTGGACGGGAGTAATCAGAGAGTACTTTCTAATGCAGGCATCTATCCTATTGCATGCAGGTAGTTTTCACGCGTTAAATGTAACAAAAGGAAAATAATAACAGGATATCAGAGTAAAATATAAATCAGTAATATAAAAATAAATCAATTAGTATTATGGAAAAAACAGTTTTTTCATTTTTTCTTGCCGGTCTTTTGATTGGATGCAGCTATACTTATAAGGAAACTTATTCTTATAAAATTAATGAACCGGTATTCATGTCAATGAGTGAATTTAGAAATTCGGTGAACGTAACAAAAGAACAACATCAAATTAGCAATTATGGAAAAATATGCTTTTATAATGGTTTTTTATACATTTCAGAGTCGGAA
>WRFZ01000103.1 GCA_009778655.1 Candidatus Azobacteroides sp. | reverse complement strand
AAGATATTAAAATAGGAGACGAAGTTTTGGAAATTAATGATGTAAATGCCGTTGATTATGCAAAACAAAATGTAGCGCCTTATGTAAGTTCTTCAACTGAACAGGATAGAATAAATAGAATGTACAATTATCAATTATTTGTTGGTAATGTAAATGAACCGGTAAAATTGAAAATAAAAAATGCTGACGGTAAAATTTTCACTACCCAAGTATCGCGAAAAATGAGTAGCCATTATTCCGTTCCCGTCATTAGTTTTAAACTGCTGAAAGACAGTATCGGCTATTTAGCATTAAACAATTTTGACGGAGATTTTCAGCCGTATAAAAATGTGTTTGACAGCATTTATCCTCAAATACTCAAAACAAAATCATTAATCATTGATGTAAGAGCAAACGGTGGCGGCGATTCATATTATGCCGTTTATGTTTTGTGTCATTTGGTAAATGAAAAACAATACGCCGTTAATTCATGGCGAACAAGAGAATATAAACCTGCATACAGAGCATGGGGCAAAAATGGCGGTTGGTCTTGGTTTAGCAAAAAAGACAGCATTGACAGTGATTTCTGTGCAGAGCAGCATTACTTAAAGCCGGTAGTTCTCTTAACAAGTCCGGTAACATTTTCTGCAGCGGAAGATTTTTGCGCAATGTTTGATTATAAAAAACGAGGATTAAAAATAGGGCAAGCAACGGGCGGCAGCACAGGGCAGCCGCTAATGGAAACATTGCCCGGCGGCGGCAGTTTCCGAGTTTGCACGAAAGAGGATACTTATCCCGACGGCAAAAAATTTGTAGGCGTCGGCATCATTCCCGACATACCCGTATCGCCCACTGTGCAGAGTATCAGAAATGGCGACGATATTGTGTTGGATAAAGCAATTGAAGTGTTATCGAAATAAAGCATTTATTAAAAAAACGGATTATTTTACTATCTTAATTTTCAATGCGCCTCTAACCAATTATTCCCGACGCCGCAATCGGCAATCAAGGGAACTTTCAGTCGGGCGGCATTCTCCATTTCATAGACCACAATTTCTTTTACTTTTCCCAATTCATCGGAAAAAACATTGAAATTTAACTCGTCGTGCACTTGCATAATCATTCTCGACCGGAGTTTCTCCTCTTGAAAACGTTTGTGAATTTGATTCATCGCCACCTTAATAATGTCGGCAGCCGAACCTTGAATGGGAGCATTGATGGCGTTTCGTTCGGCATATCCGCGAACCACCGAATTTCGCGAATTAATGTCGGGGAGAAAACGTTTCCGGTGAAAGATGGTTTCTACGCAGCCGTTTTGACGCGCTTTTTCTATACTTTTTTCCATGTATTCCCTCACGCCGGGATAAGAAGCAAAATATCCGTCAATAAATTCTTTCGCTTCATTTCTGGAAATGCGCAGTTGCTCGCTCAATCCGAACACGGAAATACCGTAAATAATCCCGAAATTAGCCGTTTTCGCTTTGCGTCGCATATCGCGCGTAACTTGATCAATCGGAATATTAAAAATTTGGGCGGCAGTGGCTGCATGGATGTCTTTCCCGCTGCAAAAAGCGTTAATCATATTTTTATCTTCACTCAGATGAGCCATAATTCGCAATTCGATTTGAGAATAATCAGCCGACATAAACAAACAACCTTCATCGGGAATAAACGCTTTTCGGATTTCTTTCCCTTCTTCGTCTCGAATAGGGATATTCTGAAGATTCGGATTGGTTGAACTCAAGCGTCCGGTTGATGTAATAGTCTGATTATATGTGGTATGAACTTTTCCATCAAAAAGACTGATCAGAGTCGGAAGTGCATCAATATACGTATTCAGCAGTTTTTTGATTTTTCGGTATTCCAATATTTTTTCGACAATCGGATGCTTCGATTTCAGATTTTCCAAAACATCTTCTCCGGTAGAATACTGACCGGATTTTGTTTTCTTGGATTTTTCGACCACTTTCAACCGATCGAACAAAATTTCCCCCACCATTTTGGGAGAACCGATATTAAATTCGATTCCGGCCATTTTATAGACCGACTGTTCGATTTCTTGTAAATAGCCGGCTAATCCGACCGATGATTGTTTTAGCGCCGATGTATCCAAGCGAACGCCGGCTTCTTCCATATCCGCTAATACGCTCACCAAAGGAAGTTCAATATCGTAAAGCAATTCGGTTAAATTATTCTTCATAATCTTTTCTTCAAAACCGGATTTCAATCGCAAGGTAATATCGGCATCTTCGCAAGCATAATCAACCAAACGGTCCAAAGCCACAGATCTCATATTTCCTTGATTTTTCCCTCTTGGTCCGATTAATTCTTCGATATGAACCGTTCGATAATTCAGATAAGATTCCGCCAAATAATCCAAATTATGACGATATTCCGGATTGAGAAGATAGTGTGCAACCAACGTATCAAATATCGGTCCGGCGGTGCGAATCCCGTATTTCTTCATTACATTGATATCGAATTTGATGTTTTGCCCGATTTTCAGAATGTCTGGACTTTCCAAGATTTCTTTAAAAAGTCCGGCTTTTTTCGCCGCCTCTTCTTGATTAGAGGGAATCGAAACAAAAAACGCCTCCCCTTCCTGTAATGCAAACGACATACCGACTAATTCGGCGGTTAAGGGATCAATACCGGTTGTTTCCGTATCAAAAGTCACTTGTTTTTGCCGTTTGGTTTTCTCGATGAAATCGGCAATGTCGGTTGTCGTATCCAAAAGCGAATAGCGATGCGGAACCGTTTGAATGGTTTCTTGCGTGGTATAAAAATGAGTTTCCGGATTTTCATCGGTCGGCATATCAAAAAGCGAGGTTTGAACCGGCTGACGATTGGAAACCGGAGTTGCCGAAGCGGTTTTTGTCTCACCGAAAATTCGAGCGGAAAGTTGGCGGAACTCCAATTCATCGAAAATTTTTCGCAAAGCCGGTTCGTCTATTTCTTGTCGAACTAATGTATTCGGATCAAAATCAACCGGGACATCGGTTTTAATGGTTGCTAAAAATTTGGAAAAAAGAATCATTTCTTTGTTCCCTTCGATTTTGGTTTTCAGACTGCCGGTCAGTTGATTTGTATGTTCAATCAAGTTTTCGACGTTTCCGAACTCGGCAATTAATTTTCGAGCAATTACCTCCCCTACACCCGGACAACCCGGAATATTATCCGATTTATCGCCCATCAAAGCCAATAAATCAATGATTTGAATCGGATCATTTAAGCCGTATCGCTCTTTTACTTCATCTGTCCCCAAAATACTGAACTCATTTCCCCGATATGCCGGTTTATAGATAAAAACATGTTCATTGACCAACTGTCCGTAATCTTTATCGGGAGTCATCATAAACACGTTGCAGTCGGCAGGCGCTTTACCCGCAAGAGTTCCGATGACATCATCCGCCTCGTAATAAGCAACTTCCAATATCGGGATATTATATGCGCGAATAATGTCTTTAATAATCGGAACCGATTCCCGGATTACTTCGGGCGTTTCTTCCCGTTGCGCTTTATACGCTTCGTAAGCTTCGTGACGAAACGTAGGCCCCGGCGGATCAAAAGCCACTCCAATATGCGTCGGATTTTCTTTTCTCAAAACATCTTCCAGCGTATTCACAAATCCGAAAACAGCGGAAGTATTAAATCCTTTGGACGTGATGCGAGGCATTTTGATCATAGCGTAATACGAACGATAAATCAACGCATAAGCATCTAATAAAAACAATTTCATTTTCTCTCAAATTTACGGTAAAGATATAAAATTTTAGCTACATCGTCGCGTTTATATTCTTTTCTCTTAAATATTATTTTTATCTTTGTAGCGTATTGAGGTTTTTTTTAATATGAATAACTTACACACGATCGCTTTACCGATAAAAAAAGAAATGGAAGTCTTTGAGAGGCTTTTCACTGAAACTCTGCATGGCCATAATAATGATTTTCAATCCATGATTGATTTTATTTCCGGTAAAAACGGAAAACGAATCCGGCCGCTTATTCTTTTACTTTCAGCGAAACTTTGCGGAGAACCGAATGAGAAATCAGTTGATTACGCGGTAATGCTTGAATTATTACACACAGCAACGCTTATCCATGACGATGTGGTGGATAATACGTTGGAGCGGAGAGGACAACTTTCGGTAAATGCCAAATACGATAATCGCGTAGCTGTACTCTTGGGCGATTATATTTTGGCAATGGCTATTACAAAAGCGATTTTATCGCAGAATTTTGCTGTTTTAGATATTATTTCCCGATTATCGCAAAATTTAGCCGAAGGAGAATTGGCTCAACTGATTTCATCAAAAGAATTGGTATTTAATGAAGAGCGTTATTTCAACGTGATTTGGAAAAAAACCGCATTTCTTCTTTCTTCCTGCTCCGAAATGGGCGCTATTTCGGTAAACGCAAGTCCGGAAAATCGCGAAAAACTCCGATTAATCGGTGAAAATTTAGGAATGTGCTTTCAGATTAAAGACGATATTTTTGATTATTTCGATCAAGGAAATATCGGCAAACCTACCGGAAATGATATCCGGGAAGGGAAAATTACCTTACCTCTGATTTACGCCTTGAAAACAGCGCCAAAATCCGATTCCGACCGAATACTTGCGCTCATCAAAAATCGAAATCATTCACCGGAAACCATTCAACAATTGACCGATTTCGCAAAAGAAAACAAAGGAATCGAATATGCATATTCCAAAATGCAGGAAATTAAAGAAAACATCCTTGCTTTATTAAGCGATTTCCCCGATTCCGATGCAAAAATCAGCCTTATCGGGTTAAGCGATTACATTATTGAACGAGAAAACTAAAATTCGGAGGGAAAACCCGGTTACTTTAATGTTTTTTTCAGCAAAAAATAACGATTAATCAACAAAGCAATTCCCCATCCGAAAAACGCACCGATTCCATCGAACAAAAAATCAAACCAATCGCCGGAGCGGGTTGTAGTCAAATACGATTGCAGAATTTCAATAAGCCCGCCTATAGCAACAGGAAAAAGGAAAGAACTCAGAAATACTCGCGCCTTACTTATCGGGATTCGTAAATAACCCGTATTATCGAAGAAAATAACTCCGGCCAAGCCTAAAAATAAAATAGTATGCACTACTTTATCAAAATTTAATGTCGGAGGCGCAGGCAAGTCCGCCGTGTTGATAAAACAAAGAATAAAGATAATCAATAAAAATAATACACTTAACCAATACTTTTTCAAAAAACCAATCATACCCTTTCCAATAATTGAGTTGCTAAACTGCTTGCGCCGATCCTAAACAATTGAGGATTCAGCCATTCTTCTCCTAAAATTTCGTTCACAATCGTATAATATTTAACGGCGTCTTCGGCGGTTCGAACGCCTCCGGAAACTTTTAAACCGATTTTTTCCCGATGAATCCGATAGTATTCTTTAATTGTTTGACAAATAACATAAACCGCCTCCGGATTTGCGCCCGGATATACTTTTCCCGTAGATGTTTTAATAAAATCAGCGCCCGAATACATTGATAAAATCGTTGCTTTTTGAATGTTAGAAGCCGTTTTTAACAATCCGGTTTCCAGAATGACTTTCAAGCGAGCCTCCCGGCAAGCCGCTTTGATTTCTTCGATTTCCCGACAGGCTTCTTCCCAATTTTCTTCGAAGAAGGCGCCGACATTGAAAACAATATCAATTTCGTCGGCGCCGTCGGTAACGGCGAGAGAAACTTCGGCGATTTTAACTTCGAAAAAGGTCTGCGAAGAAGGAAATCCTCCGGCAACAGCGGCAATTCGTACATCAGCCGTTAACGCCTCTTTTACGGTTGACACAAAATTCGGATAAACGCAAATCGCGGCTACATTCGGAATATCGGGTCTTGAACCTTCAAAATCATTGACTGTTTCCGTAAAACGCCAGATACTTTCCCGGTTGTCTTCCGTATTTAAGGAAGTCAAATCAATGCAGGAATACAAAAATTTTAAAACTTCCGGCGTATTATTTTCTTTGCATTTATCAAGGATTTCATTTGTCCTTTTACGAATCGTTTCTTCTTGCAGATCCGGTTCAAAATTCCTAAAGGCTTCTTCGTACTTGTTCATTTTGCTTATAATTTTTGATTTTGTTTATGTCGCTCCGCATCTCTTAACGTCTTTTTTTGAATATTATTTTGGAAAGCCTCAGTCAAATTTACTCCCGTTTGATTGGCTAAGCAACATAGTACCCAAAGAATATCCGCCATTTCATCGGCCAAATTAATATCCCTATCCGACTTTTTAAATGATTGATCGCCATACACACGAGCCATAATCCGAGCCAATTCACCGACTTCTTCCATCAAAATCGCCGTATTGGTCAATTCGGAAAAATAACGGACGCCATAAGTTTTAATCCATTCATCTACATTTAATTGCGCTTCTTCAATCGTCATTGTTCCACTCATTTTATTCTCTATTCTTCGAATCTATACAAATTGTAATCGGCCCGTCGTTGATCAATTCCACCTGCATATCCGCTCCAAATTCTCCCGTTTGAATCGGCTTATTTAACGCTTTTTCCAATTCTATACAAAAAGTATGGTACATCGGAACGGCAACGTCCGGCTTTGCAGCCCGAATGTACGACGGACGATTTCCTTTTTTAGTCGAGGCATGCAAAGTAAATTGACTTACGCACAAAATTTCGCCATCAATTTCCAAAACCGAGCAATTCATTACTCCGTTAGCGTCATCAAAGATACGAAGATTTACGATTTTTTTCACTAAAAAGTCAATATCGTCCGCTTTATCGGCAGTTTCAATACCTAATAACACCAAAAGCCCCTTCCCTATAGAGGCTTTCAGTTGACCTTCAATCGAAACCGACGCTTTGGATACTCGTTGAATAACTACTCGCATAGATTCCGTAGTTTAATAATTACCGTGTTTCGTTACATATTGATAATCAATCTATTAACTTCTATTTCCGTAATCATTGATTGCATTTTTTATTTTGAATTACCGGTTCTTTTAAATGCCAAATTTACTAAAATTTAGGAAACGGAACAACATAATTTTTTGAATTACCTCTTTTTTTGCAATTTTTATATTTTCTATTGGAATGCCGATTTAATCAAAGCAGCTTTCTTTTCTCCGATCAAATCGGCAATTTCAGACTCCGACGTTTCTTTGATTCGCTTCACGCTTTTGTATTTTTGCAAAAGTTTTTCTTTTATCATCGGCCCGATTCCCTTGATATTATCCAATTCCGAAACAACCTGCTGCTTGCTCCGTTTATTCCGATGAAACGTTATTCCGAAGCGGTGCGCTTCGTCGCGTAACTGTTGAATCAATTTCAAACTTTCCGAATTTTTATCTAAATACAAAGGGATAGAATCTTCCGGGAAATAAATCTCTTCCAAACGTTTAGCTATTCCGATAACGGATATTTTACCATATAAATTCAATGCTTTCAACGCATCGGTTGCAGCATGCAACTGTCCTTTTCCTCCGTCAACCACAATTAACTGCGGCAAGGGTTGCGATTCTTCCAACAAACGACTGTATCGGCGAGAAACCGTTTCATACATGGATTGAAAATCATCGGGGCCGGTTACTGTTTTTATATTGAAATGGCGATAGTCTTTTTTAGCCGGTTTCGCCATCTTAAAAACAACGCAAGCAGAAACCGGATTGGTTCCTTGAATATTGGAATTATCAAAACACTCGATATGAACGGGCAACTCTTTTAAGTGCAAATCATTCTGAAGCGTCTTCATAATCCGGGTTTGTCGTTGTTCCGGATTCAATTTTTCAGCTTGTTTCAATTGCTCCAATTTGTATTGCTGCACATTTTTCTCCGAAAGAATCAGTAAATTTTTCTTATCCCCTCGTTGGGGTACAACAAATTCAACTTCTTTCAATTCAATATCGGGAATAAACGGGACAATGATTTCTTTTGCCTTACTCTTGAAGCGAGTCCGCAATTCAATAATACCCATACCCAAAATTTCTTCTTTCGGCTCTTCCAATTGCTTTTTATATTCAATCGTGTAGCCTTGCACAACAGCGCCGGAAGAAATATGCAGATAATTGATAAAAACAAAAGCGCCGTATTCATCGTAAGAAAAAACATCAATATTATGCAAAGCGGGGTTTACTACAATTGATTTGGCAGAATAGTTTTCCAAGATACGATATCTTTCTTTCAAAAACTCGGCTGCTTCGTATTGCAAATTATCCGCCAAATGCATCATTTCTTTATATAGCTGCTTGCTTACCGAACGAATATTCCCCTTTAAAATTTCCTCAATTGATCGGATATTTTTATTGTAATCGTCTTCTGTTTGATAGTTTACACAAGGCCCAAAACATCGCTTTATGTGGTATTGTAAGCAAACATGGAATTTTTTCTTTGCGATATTTTCACTCGAAAGAGCATACGAACAATTCCGAATCGGATAAATAGTAGTCAATAAACGCAAAAGAAACTTAATATCGCCTACGAAAGTATAAGGTCCGTAGTAATGTGATTTATCGTTCAATTTTTTTCGGGTCAGATAAACACGGGGGAAAGGTTCGTCACGAACCACAATCCACGGATAGGTTTTATCATCTTTCAATAAAATATTATAGCGAGGTTTATGCTTTTTTATCAAATTGTTTTCCAAAAGAAATGCGTCTTCTTCCGATTCAACGACCAAATAGCGAATTGTATTAATTTTTCGCACCATAATCCGGGTTTTCGGGTCTTCGATTGTTCGGTTAAAATACGAAGAAACTCGTTTTTTAAGGTTTTTGGCTTTACCGACATAAATGATTGTTTCCGTTTCGTCCAAATACATATAGCATCCCGGATTTTCCGGGATGGATGACAAAACGGTTGTCAGATTCGTTTCAGATATCATATTTTATAATTGAATCCACTTGAATATCGGAAGGGAACCCTACCCTACCCTTCAAGTCTTCCAGTTCTATCAAAAAATTCACATATATTTTTCGAGGATTAAATTTTCTAACCAACCGAACCGCAGCCTGCATAGTTCCTCCCGTTGCTAACAAATCGTCATGTAACAAAACTATATCATCGGAATCTATTGCATCTTGATGAATTTGAATTGCATCTGTTCCATATTCTTTTTCGTAAGATTCTTCAAAAATCGCAGCCGGCAATTTTCCCGGTTTACGAATCGGAATAAATCCGGCATTCAGACGAACCGCTAAAAGCGGGCCTAAAATAAATCCACGCGATTCGATTCCTACCACTTTTGTGATTCCTTTGTTTTTGTAAATTTCATACAAGCCATCTACTATTTCGTGTAGAATAGCCGGATTTTTAAACAAGGTTGTTACGTCTTTAAATTGAATCCCCGGAATGGGAAAATCAGGAACATTACGAACCTCTTTTGTTAATTTTTCAATATTCATATTTTTATATTTATATTCTATAGATTGTTCCACGTGGAACAATTTTCATCTCCCTAACAATACCAACAAGACATTTATATCGTTTGGAGAAACTCCGGGAATACGGGAAGCTTGTGCAATTGTTTCCGGATCAATCGCAGTCAGCTTTTGTTTGGCTTCTGTTGATAACGATTGAATTTCGTTATAATCAAATTTTCCTCGTATTCGTATATTCTCTAAGCGATTAATTTTTTCTGCTATGATTTTCTCACGAGCAATATATCCTTCGTATTTTATTAATATTTCGGTTGCTTCTATAATTTCTTCTTTCCGATTCGAGATACTACCCAACTGTTCCCGAAAATCCGGAAGTAATTCGGCAATCTTCTTAATGTCCAATTGAGGACGGAGAATTAAATCAATTAATTTCACACTGTATCGTAACGGAGTTGTTTCATAAAATTCCAAGCCAGCATTAATAACACGAGGTTTCACGGAATAATTGCGAACAAAAGAAACGAGACGCTCTATTTCATTTTTTTTCTGTTTCAATAATTCATATCGTGCAAAATCCGCTAAGCCCAAGCGATACGCCTTTTCTGTTAATCGCATATCGGCATCATCTTGACGAAGAAGGATACGATATTCGGCGCGAGAGGTAAACATCCGATAAGGCTCATCAACACCTTTGGTCACCAAATCATCAATCAATACGCCGATATACGCCTCATCACGGCCCAACACCCACTCACTCCCGCCATGAACTTTTATATGCGCATTGATGCCGGCAATTAATCCTTGCGATCCGGCTTCTTCGTAACCGGTTGTTCCGTTGATTTGTCCGGCAAAAAACAAATTCTTTATCCGCTTGGTCTCCAAAGTCGGATTTAATTGAGTCGGAGGGAAAAAATCATATTCGATTGCATAACCCGGACGGTATATCCTGACATTTTTCAATGCAGGAATTTGTTTCAAAGCGTTCAATTGAATCTCAAGCGGAAGCGACGATGAAAAACCGTTCAAATAATACTCGTTGGTGTCCTCTCCTTCCGGTTCGAGAAACAGCTGATGTTTTGATTTATCGGCAAATGTAACAATTTTTGTTTCGATACTCGGACAATACCGGGGGCCGATACTTGTAATTTGTCCGTTGTACAAAGGAGAATCCGGCAAACCGGCCCGCAAAACGGCATGAACCGCCTCGTTGGTATAAAGCGTCCAACAACTCATTTGCTTGAGCAAACGAGAAGAGAAATCCAAGTAAGAAAATTTATGAAAATCGTTTTCTCCTTTTTGTTCTTCCGTCAAAGAAAAATCAACGCTTCTTCCATCAATACGCACCGGCGTTCCGGTTTTCATCCGGTCTTTTTCAAATCCCCAATGAACCAATTGTTCGGTAATACCGAACGATGCCGGTTCGGAAATGCGCCCTCCCGAAAGTTGCGTTTTCCCGACATGGATAAGTCCATTCAAGAAGGTGCCAACGGTTAAAATTACGGCAGATGAACGAAATGCAACGTTCAAAGAAGTTTTAACGCCTCCTACCCTATTCTTTTCAATGATTAGTTCCGTAACGACGTCTTGCCAAAGAAACAAATTCGGAATATGATCCAATGTTTTTCGCCATTCGCTGATGAAGTGCATACGGTCGCTTTGAGCGCGAGGACTCCACATAGCAGGACCTTTGGAACGATTCAACATGCGAAATTGAATGGCAGATTTGTCGGTAACAATACCCATCTGCCCTCCTATCGCATCTATTTCCCGCACAATCTGTCCTTTTGCAATTCCGCCCACCGCCGGATTACAACTCATCTGAGCGAATTTATTCATATCCATTGTTATTAACAATGTTTTCGAACCCAGATTCGCCGCAGCCGCAGCCGCATCACAACCGGCATGGCCTCCGCCGACAACGATTACATCGTATTCAAACGTCATAAATTTTTATCTGTTTAACAAATTTGTACGAACGTCAAAGGTAAGAGTTTCTAAGGCAATAACAAAATTTTATCGCTTTTTACAAACAAATCGTCCATTGTTACTTCCGATTGAATATTGTCATGATATTCATTCCGCTTTACCCCGTAAGTTGTTACCATTGTGATATGTACAGCTTTGCGAGTTTTTGTTTCATTAATAAACGCCGATTTCTTGTTTCGCAGATTTTCATCCTGCTTCTTGTCAATAATAAACTCATTTTCAGCATATTTCATTTCACATAAGTTAATGATTCCATCGTTCCGGTCAATAAGTAAATCAATTTGCGCCGCCGGTTTCGATTTTTTACTGCGCCAAGCCGCAGAGTAAGTTACAACACCGGAAATACCCAACTTTTGTCTGATTTGCGCAACATGTTGCATGCAAACCTGTTCAAATGCGTAACCGCTCCAAGCACGATGCTTGGCGTTATCAATCAGGTTTGTCCAAAAATGTTCGCTGCTCTTCCGCCGATTGTCTTTTATAAAGTTCATATAAAAAAGCGAATAAAAATCAATCAACTGATATAAACGCTCTTTTGTCTTTTTTTAATTAGCTCTTGAACACATTGACTGATTTCATCCGGTTGAGGGGTTCCGATTTTTACGATTATGTCATTATCATAAAACTGAAGTTCTATAGCTTTTAATCCTGTCACATTGTATTGTTTGAGCATTTTGCCCGCAAAAGACACTTTGGTTCCGACACCGAATCCTTTGTGAATACCGGAATACAGGTTACAGGATTTTATGTTTTCAATTTTGTATTTTTTCTTAATCAAACCAATACCTAACTTGAATGAAAAGTATGATTCATCAATCGTTATGGTTATATTATAGAAACATAACAAGCCGAATAACGTTGCTGCAATCAATAATAGCCATATATAAAATAGTTTATTTATTATCAAAAGCAACAGAAAAAATATGACACTTGATAATAATAAAAATACGATCATGGGAACTCCAAGATAAGTATATTCTTTTATCAAAAAAGTTTTACCTACCCCTTCTTCGTCCATACACTGCTACAAATTCCGGTTTATCAGACTCAAAATACTGTTGTAAAGTCTGTTGCTCATTATATCTTCCCATAATTTCCATAAATTTTATATCTTATAATCTGCCGCAAATATACAAAAAATATGAGATTCGGCAGGTTATAAACAAATAAATATCATATATATTATTGTTTATTAGTATTTTATAATTTTAGATTATTAACGATATAAAACGTTCTCCCTTAATAATTCAAGAGCTTCATTTTCTTTTTCTCTCATCGTTTTTTTATTAGCCGCCGTTTTATCATCATAACCGCAAAGATGTAATACCCCGTGAATCATAACTCGATGTAATTCTCCATCAAATTCGGTCTTGAATTTTTCAGAATTTGTTTTTACCGTTTCTAAAGAAATGAATAAATCGCCCGATAATTTATTGCCTTCCGAATAATCAAAAGTAATAATATCGGTATAGTAGTCGTGATTTAAATATAATTTATTAATGCGTAGAATTTCTTCAT
>WRFZ01000102.1 GCA_009778655.1 Candidatus Azobacteroides sp. | reverse complement strand
GGTCGGCTTTTGCCTCATCGTCTGCAATTTTCGTCAACAGATCGGCCCGTTCCTGCGCCTGCTTCTTTGCTTTTTCCGCCGCCGATTCGCCCGATTGTTCGGTTTTTTTGTCTTTTCCCGTTAAAGTCTTTAGTATTTTCTCGGCTTCTTGAAGCTGTTCGACTTTTTCCTCAATCAATGACAATACCGTTTTTCCGCCCTCGTCCGGCTGAACTTTCCCGGAGCGCAAGTCTTCGAGTTCTTTTTTGAACTTGATTACATTCTTTTGTGCGACGTCAATTTCATCAGAAATGTTGGAAAAAACGGTTGTCGTCTTATTTGCATTTTTATCCGTATCGGGTGGTATGATATCTCCTATTCCGAATTTCTCCTTTGCCTTTTTGTCGAGTTCATCGACTGTTTTTTGAGCATCTTTGATTTTTTCTATGTAGGAATCAATACGGGAATCTGCTAAAAGGGTTCCCTTTTTTTGCGCCTTATTGAGCGCCGCTTCCACTTCGGCGGATAAACCTTTTCCATCCACAACCGCCTCGCGAATCCGGGCATAAATATAAGCCCCCTGTTCATCGCCGAGATTTTTGTAAAGTCTGTCTTGTATCTTTCCGAGATTTTCGGACATCACATCTTCAAGATTTTGTTGCTCTCTTTGCATAAAATCTTTATATTGCCTTGCTCCGAATGATTTACGGATAGATTCCGTCAGACTTTTATATGAAGAATCGAGTAATCCGGTTTTTTCTATTTCATCTTCAAGGTTGGATTTATATTTTCCGTATCTCGAAATTATTTCATCTTTAATCTTCTTATATTCATCCGTACCTTTAGTTGCGGCAGCCAACTCTCCTTTCAACCTTGCCAATTCTCTTTCTTCGGATAAAGATGTTTTTTCGGCTTCTTTCACGGCATCATTAAGTCGTTTTTGAGCCTTTTCCGCTTCTGTCTGATAGGTAATGAGTTTATATATTGCAAAAGCTAAACCCGCAACGGCGACGGCGACAAAAGTATAAGGATTTGACATAAGAACGGCGTTTAATCTCGCAGTAACGGCCGTCAGCTTTGTTTTGGCTATCGAAAGGATATTCGTAGCCCTTGTATTTGCCGTTACGGATGCGGTATTAATGTTGTCGGTCATTGTCTCCATGGCGGTTGCCGCTGCTTTTTCTTTACTTCTCGCTATTGATAATGCATCCGCTGTATTTTTACGCGATTTTACCGCTATATGCCTTTCTTCCTGTGCCTCAAGCAGTGATTTTTGTGCAAGTTCTATTTTTGCGGCATCTCCGCCGAGTTTGGCTTGTGACAGCTCAACCTGCTTTTGCGTAACCATAGCTTTTGAAGATAAAGCCCGTTGTAAAGCCGCTTTGTGTGTAGCTGTTGCCGTTTCGAGTTCGCTGATTGCAAGTGCGTGATTGGCATTCAACTCATTTAATTTAGTCGCTAATTCCGCACGGATAACTATGAGCTGTTCGGCTTTAGCCTGCGTCAATTTTCCGCTTGCGACGGCAGCTGTTATATCCGAATTTGCGGATTGTTGTTTCATCGGTATTAACTTTGACAATTCCGCTATCTCGGTTGCATATTGCGTCCCGACGGCAATTTTTTGCACGGCGGTAACGGTCATAATCGCCGCCTTGTATATTCCGTATGCGGCCGCTATTTCGAGTACCGTTTTCCCGACCTTTTCATAGTTTTGAATGAGCTTATCGGCAATGTCTATGGCACCCTTCATCACGCCTTCGGTTTTTTCTCCGATTTCATTGAACATGATCGTTATATCGTCCTGTAATTGTCCGAAGCTCGCCGAAAGATTATTCATCTGCTCTTTCATCAGTCCGTGAAACATTCCGCCGCTTCCCGTGAGCTTATCCAAAACCATTTCCAAATGTTCGAATTTGACGGCGGAGCGGTCAACCTCAATGCCCATTTCTTTAAGCACGTCGGTTATAACGACGCCTTTTGCTCCCCAGCTTTGAAGCCCGATAGCATCTATTTTTCCTGTATTCTTGGCTTTATTGTATAAATCCACAAATTCCGAAAGCGGCTGTTTCGTGCCGGCCGCGATATTGGACAGTTTGTCGAGAATCGGTATAACGGAATCAACGTCGTTTCCGAAAGCGAGAAGTTTGGCGCTCTCTTTCGTAAGGTCTGAAAATTCAAACATGTTGTACCACGCATAATCCTGCAATTCCTTCATAAATTCCGCCGCCTTTTCGGCCGAACCGAGAAAAACGCGCATCGAACTTTCCGTGTCCTGAAACTCCGAACGCACCTGAAACATTTTTTGTACGAATCCGGAAATACTGATACCGGCCAATGACATACCTATGCCGGAAGCGGCTTTTTTGAAGGCGTTGTCAATCCTGCCGCCCTCCGCCTCCGCCGTATTTCCGATATTTCTGATTTCGGCTTTCGCTTTTTGCGCATCGGCTTGCAGCTGCTTGTTGTCGAGACCCAACTCGTACCATATTTTCCCTTCTTCGCTGTTCATGTCAATCGTATAATATGCTTCTTACTTTCTCCCTGTTTTTCGGATCGTCAGCGTTTATTACCTCATCGTTTCCGCATTCTTTATCGTCCGTATCATAACCCGGTATTACGGCATTGTACATTATCATGTTCGCGTAACTTATTTCATTCAGCACATAATCCGGCGTCAGGTGGTATTCCGTTGCCGTTGCCGCTATCTTCGCCCAGATGCTGTCGTTTTTTCCGTTTCTTTTGTCATCCTTAACTGATTTATTTCTTTCAGGAAAATTGAAATACCGAAAAAAAAATCCACGCGCAGGGTTTTTAATATTTCGAGAATCAATCCTCTCAATTCCTCCGCAGACAGATTATCCGTTAATTCGGAAGCGAGCTTTTTTTGATTGTTTTGTTTATGCTTAATCAATCCGAATAAATACTTTTTTTCCGTTATCAGATTTTTCTTTCCGAGCATCAGTATCGCCGCTATATCACCGAAACATTCGCATTTGTCCGCAGTCGAGAGAACCTCCGTTAATACGTTTCCGTCCTCGTTTACGTTAATGTCGGGGATTTTAGAAATGTATTTCGATACTTCGATGAGCGTTGCGACGGTGGGAGGAGCCGCGTTGTATTCGTGCCCGTTCACCGTTACTTTTTGAGGATTCTGCAATATCGTATCGCAAATCAATTGTTCCGCCGTTTCCATATTCCGTGTAATTTTTAACCTGTTGCGGGTGTGTGATTCGAACACACGACCTTCGGATCATGATTCCGACGAGCTTCCCGACTGCTCCTACCCGCTGTTTGCGGTTTAACCCTCCGACCGCAAAGGATAAAAAACCTGCCGACCGCTGTTACGTTCCCGTGTACGGTTTTAAGATTTTGCCTGTTTTCGGAATCAAACCGTCGAAAGTGTATTTCCAACGTTTTCCGTCGGCGCTCGTCCATGTTTCAACGCAGGATACGCTCGTTTTATCCATGATGAAACCCTCCGTTTCCGGATCTTCCGGAGTTAAACGGATTGCATAATTATCTATTACGATTCCGTCTTCATCCACGATCGGTTTTTCGTCACCCTTTTTAACGAATAATTCGCATTCGAAAGAGTATTTGCTTTTTTCGTATCGAACGTCAACGATACCTCCGCCTTCTTCGACGGCTTCTGTTTTATTTCCCTTTTCCGTGGTCAACGTAGCCGTTCCGTTGACTATTTCCGGCAATTGCGTCCATACCGACGGCGCACCGTCGTTGGCCGTAAGCTTTCCCGTTTCAACTTTGGGTTTCCCCCAACTTAATACCGCCATAATTTTTGATTTTTAAAATGTTGTTAATCTGAATCTTAATTTTACTGATACAAAATGTTGATTTATCTCCGCCGCTTCTTCCGTATAAATGGTTTGAACCGTTCTGAACAGATAATTCGACTTGTTTGCCGTGAGTGATTTTACCCAATCGTTTGCGGCATTTTCGATTTCCGTGCAGCGGGATATATCCCGTACCGAAACGCCGTTTTCGTAAGGGTCTAAATCCGGAACATAGATATTTACGACAACGGTTCCGCTTTGTATCGGGTCTTCGCCGCCCGACCCGGAGACGAACTTAACGATTATGTCTTCCTTCTTCGAATCGCGCGGACGTGTACCGTATTTATATACGCCTCCGGATATAACCGAAGCCAACGGCCCGGTTTTAACCGTTTCGTAAACATCGTCTTCTATCTGTTGTCCCGTTTTTGCCATTTTAATCGAATACGAGTTGTTTTAACATTTGAGGTACGAGCCTTTCCGCCAAGTCTTCGGAACTGTCCAGCACGTTTAATCCGACGGCCGAAACATAAGAAGCGTAATTCATTCCCGCGACAACGATAAGACATATCCCGGTCGGAAATTTGCTTACAAGCCGCTTTGCGAATGCCTCGCCTCCTCTTGTCCCTTTTGCCCCTTTTTTAACCTGTTCGAAGCTGCTTTGTAGAATAACCCTGCCCTCTTTTACGAGAACGTATCCGATTGAACTCCGCAGATTGCCTGTCCTGTCTTTATACCTTCCGCCGATACGCGCTTCGTTCACGCAGGCTTCGCCGACGTAAGAAAGCGTGTTTATTAAGGCTTTCTCGCGGCGTTCGAGTTGTTCTTTCAAATAATCCTCAATTTCCCGCATCGGAGTTGTTTGTCTTATCGGCATGCTTAACAATGATTTTAACGGATCCGACCGTTTCAAGGTATTCCGCCGACATCACGGAAAACTCGCCCATGTCACGACCGAATCGCGTCAATCGTACCCGCTCCGCTTCAAACGTCTGCGGTTCGATTAAAATCTCGTAAGAGGCTGCGATGAACGTATTCCCGTCCTGTTTTCCGAGATTGTTTTTATTGTTGGTTATAACACGGGCGGGTATCGGTTCGCCGAATGTTTCGGACGGGCGTGCCGGATTACCGTTTTCGTCAAGCCCGCCGCCGGTCTTTACCTTTGCCTGTATTGTCCCGTTAATGATTACCATACTTACAACCTGTCTCCTTTATAACCGAATTTTGTTTTTGTTTCCGGAATAAAAGCATCATCCCCAAGTTCTTCGTAAACGGCATTGGCGGCTTTCCGTAATTTTTCCCTGTCCGAATACAGTAAATCAAACTGAACATCGGCTTGCCGAACATTTGGAGCAAATGAAACCCACATCATCACATCCGCTTTTGCAAGGCGGTATGAATTTGTTTTTAACCCCGTTTGCGTGGCTTCGCCTTCAAGTATAATATTCCTGTTCGCCGCAATCGTTATGAAAGTTGATTCCGGAACTGGGTAACCGCTTACGCTTTTCAATGATTCGAGGATTGTTGCCATTATCCGCCTTCTTCTACAGTCCCAGAGCTTCTTTTAATGCGGCTTTCTGTTCGGCGCTCAATTTATTGATTTTTTCAATCAACGCTTTGTCCGATATATTGGATGCCGTTTTCACTCCGATAGTTTTCAATGCTTCGATAACATCAGCTTTCACGAGTTCCGTTTCCCAAACGGTTATCCTTTCGTCTCCCTCGATTTCATTTTCGACAATCTCCTGCGCTTTGTCGGTGTTCAGAATATAGATTGAATCTACGTTTTCGATAACGGGAAGAACAAGCGCCTGCGAGGTTGTAAATTCCCGCAACGGGTCATTTTTCGAGTATTTGGAAACAAGGATGTAGCTGTCCACTTTCTGATATTCGACATTGGCTACCGGGGTTGTTTCTTCCGCCAATATCCCGTAAACGAGCGTTCCTACCTGTTCCGTCGTAAGGAAAACAAGCGTATCCGATGCGAACGGCTTTACGGGGGTTTGCTTGCCGTCCTTTTCATAACGCACGGAACGATCAACGATAAGGAATTTAATCTTATATTCGTCTTCCATGATAGCGTTAAATTGGGACGGTATGGGAATAATCTGGTTGTTTCCGGTGAAATTTCCTATCGAAGCCGCATACAGCGCTTTTGCTTCGTCCGATTTACGAATAAGATTATATTGCTCTCTGTCGAGTGCAATAGTGGTAATTACATCGAAATTTCCGTCTGCCCGAGTAATCACCCGGCTTATATCGGAAACGGGTTCATATCCTTTGTTACCCCATTTTATTTTTACTCCGAAACGATTTGACGGTTTATAACCGAATTGTACACGAATACCCGCCCCTACGTTTTCCTCGTTCGGAACGAGCATTGTGCCTGTAGATAATGCTTTGAGGAACATGTATTCAATGCGTTCGTAAATGCCGGTGATAACGCGCGGTACGTCTTCAAAAATCTTTTGAACAATCTGCGCTTCCGTAGCTCCCCGCGCCTTCATAACCTGAATATCCGTCAAAAGTTTTTCGCTTTTTTGCATCTTCATTCCCAATTTCGGGATGACTCCGCTCGCCATAGCGATTGAATCCCGCTTTTTGAGCGGTAAAGGAGAATCCATTGCAACCACATCGGCGGCGACAATGGATTTGTTTACATTCAAGGATTCCCATTTCAAATCCGGAGACAATTCGATTCGAAGCATTGTTTTAAACAGATACGTCACGGGACTTTTGCTGTCATTGATTTTTTCAACGATACGGCTCGCTAAAGTTTTAAACCACTTTGCGACAAATTCTACAAATAATGTCGGATTCATAACTTACGTCCTCCCTTCTTTAATCTTGCGTGAAACGAATGAGCGGTAACGCCGTTTTGACAGCTTCCGTAACCGGGTACGGAGATGCCGCTTGATTAACGCTTCCGCGAACCATAATACCGGCCATAGCTAAGTCTGTTGTAACAGAGGATACAACCACCCCTTCAATTGTGTGTCCGCCGGGAAGAGCGTCATACGCATCTCCGTCGGAATTTACCGGCATGGGTTTGTAATTCCCCGTTGCCGTTTCCTTAATAACTACATGGCCCGCTTTGATAACCGTCGGCTTGAAGTCGGTTACATCAAGCGAACGTCCTCCGGGAATACCTTCTATGTAGTTGATTATCGTAACGCTGTCAAGACCGGCGTCAAAGCCGGTTATATTAGCGTTATTGTTTAAATTAGTTTCTTTCATTTGCTTTAAAATTAAATGATTATAACATTCCGTTGATTACCGCGTCGGTCTCTTCCTTCGTCGGCTCTTTTACTTTTGTCGCGCCCCCGCCGGATTTGGGCGGTTGCAATACAGACCCTTTTGCAGCTAAATCGGTAACCAATCCATCTACGTCTGCCCCTGTTTCGTTGATAAATGTTTCGAAATCTTCATCCGACATATCTGTCAAAGCTATGCGGCTGTACGGCTTTCGTAGAGTTTCGGGCAGTTTTTCGATTACGGCTTCAAGTTTCTGTTTACGCGAAACGGATACTTTATCCTTTTCAATCCCGGATATTTTTTCTCCCAAAGCCTTGTTGGAATCAATCAAAGCTTTTGCCCATTCCGGTATATCGTCGGTGTTTCCGTTTCCTTTGTTGTCATTGTCGGGTTCGGTTTGTGTTCCCTGTCCGCCCCCCGTTGTTACAGGTTTGCCCTCTTTGATAGAGTACTTTTTTTCGTAATTATTGACAGCCGTTTGCGTGGCTTCGGTTGCCCGACGGTCAGCCTCGCTGTCAATAATCTGCTGAAACGTAACGGCATCCGTTGCCGCTTGTACGTCATCTTCTTTGGTAACGGTTTTCGCCAATTTTTCGGCTATCCTGTTCAAAATGTTTTCGCTCACCCCCTCAAACTTGGCTTTGAGCGCATTCAAAATAAGCTGTTTCATACTCCAATACTTGTTAACCGAATAGAATATTTTTATGCAAAGATAATCATTTTTCAATAACACTTATAATATAAGATTAAAATATAAGTTAAATATTTATCTATGGGTATCAACAATATATAAAAGTAAAAATATTTTTAACAAACCAATCGGTGAGTTTTAACATAAAAAGTTTGTTATAATTAAAATAATTCATTTATCTTTGCATCGTGATACTTATATTGTAAGTATATTAACAACAATAAATAAATATAAAATGAAAACAAACGACACAAACAATTTTGCAAAAAGGACAGCTTCTCAAGTTACCGCAATATTAAGAACTCACGGGGTTACCGAAAAAGCGGAAAACACGGGAGACGGAAGACATTTTTGTATCGTAAGCGAAAAGTTCGGGACAAGAGTTGCCGTCAAAAGAGCCGGGTTTATACTTGAAAGACAAGATGCCAGAGCTTGCAGCACAATATATTTCAGAGCATTTTAATAACGCATAAAAAGTTGAACACCACATAAGTGTATATATTAATGATAACAAGAAAAGACGCAAAAGGCAGAAACACAGTTGAACGTTTAGAATATTTTAGTGGCGCTTGCTCAATAATGGAAAAGCTCTACTCAAATATGAATATCCATGAAAAAATAATCACAAGAACATGGTACTGTGGTATTAATCATCCAAGCTGTATGATTAAAGAATTTATAGAATTTCAAAAATAATAATATGGAAAAAGTAACATTACAAGAATTTAATGAACTTGCTTACAGGGCATTTTATTGGACGTCATTCACTCCCGACAAACGGGGGGAGGCGGTGATAAACGGGCATGAAAACGAGTTAAACGCAGACCTTGCAGAAATGCCGGAAGAGGAAAAAGAACGGTATATTACCGATTACAAAAGATATTTTTCCGCTTGGCTGTCCGCTCATTCGAATTGTGCAAGCTCGGCAATAACGGGCGGATCCGGTTTCAATGTCGGAAGGGCGGAAAAGGCGAACCGTAGGGAACACGCCGCATTCGGTAATTTTATTCAATGGCGCGAAAGAGCTTTGAAAGCTATCGAGAAAAAGCAAAAAATCGAACTTCCGGAGTATGAAAAGAAAAAACAGGATTGGAACAGGTTGAAAAACAGCATTCTTTCAAGCGCTTCAACTATCAGGGAAATAAACGACGGCATAAACAGATACAGTAACAAATCTTTATTTGTTTCTTCCATTTATAACAAAGTTGAAACGTATGCAAGAAACGGTGATATTGAAACCGTCGGAAAAGCCGTTGAACTTTTGAGGGAATTAAATAAAGTGTCTCCGGTAATAACCGAACGGCACCGGTTTTTCAAGTTGCCGGAAGTCGCCGAAGCCAACAGAGAAAAAATCACCGACAAATTCGAAAAGGAAGGTACAGGGGTTTTGTTCAAGGGCGGTAAGGTTATAAACAACTATAAAGAGGACAGAATACAAATTATTTTCGATGAAAAACCTTCTGCCGACATTATTTCCCGATTGAAAAAATCCGCGTTCAAATGGTCTCCGCGTTTCGGCGCTTGGCAAAGACAAATGACCGTGAATGCCGCTTATGCAGCCGAATATTTTTTAAAAAACAATAACCTCTTATACAATAACGATGTATCCTAAATAGAAGTAATATGACAGCGCAAAAACACATTTACCGTGTATCGTTCAAGGAACCGATAGACGGAAAAACCGACTATTTCTTCGGCGGATTGTCGGCAATTTTCACTACCTTTGCACCCGAGCAGGTGGGATGTAAAGTCACTCGGCTGTGGAATGTAAAGATAACGGAAGATAAGCCGTATATCGGGAAGAAATGTACAATTACAAAAGAAAGTTTAACGAGGAAAAATAAAAATGCTTGAGGCAACTATTTGCCGGGAGATATAAAAAACGTATTGTCAAACTTTAATAAACAAATAAAATGGAAGGTTACCCCAAATTATTGGCAATCGGAATAATGCTGCCGTTCGACGATTTTCCGCCACGCAGGATTTATCTGATAGAGGATGAAACCTGTTTTATCGGTTACGCGAGAGGAGTGGATGATAAAATATGCGAAGGATACCCGCTCTTATTGAAAATTTCGACAATGGACGTCGCCGCTTTACGCTGGTGCAAGGTCGCATTTCCGCCCAAAGGAAACGAAAATGTCGATGAATTGTACAAAGAAATATACCATATCATTCAAGACGACAGACGTATGAATTATACGGGTGAATATATGGGCATTATCAGGAATAAATATAAAAAGGATACCTGTATTGTGAATCTTTCAGACCCTCTAAATCCGGTAACGGACGATGAAAAAGAGGCGGTTAAGTATTATTAAAGCAGGGTTTTTAATTTTCCGTTTTCTTCGGTGTAGAATTTGATTTTGCCCCTGTATTTATTCAGTATCTTCATATCCAATTGCGATACAAATTGTTTCGGTATAAAAATACTCTCTATTGCATCGGTTCCCAAATGTCCGTGATATTGCAGTTCAACGTAAGAGCGGTAACCCGCATACTTATCGGTGAAATCAACGGCCGATTTTGTTCTTTTCAACGCGCCGCTTAAATCATTGAACAGCGCAACCCTCTCTCCGAAACTCGATACTTTCGGGTCGGTTGTCAAAGACGGGTTCAAACCGCTGCCCAATGAATCTCCCATTGTAAAGGTGGCGATAACCTTGTCTTTCTTGAATCTTACTGCAATTTTGCCGTATTGTTTTGCCGTGCCGCTTTTCGACTGTTTTATTATATCTCTGTCCATCAAAAAGCCGTATTTTTCATAGTCTTTGTCTTGTGTTTTTTTAATGTCGGTACCGAATAAATTTTTTGATGCTTTTTGTCTGTAAGCCTTATTGACGAGTCCGCCGCCCGTTCCGGTTTCCATTTGCGATTTGAAATAAGAATCGAGTATTTTGTTCAATACTTCGACATTGTTTTGATAACCGCCGATGTACATTCCGAAATCGGAGTTATCGAACAATTCGGACATTATTTTCTTCATTTTTTCCGCATTTTCCGGCTCGTATAATTCCGGAGAACCCTCTTTCCTTTTTATATAATCCTCAATCAGTTTTCGGGCGTTTTTAAGCGTCGGGATGTTTTGTTTTTCGTAGTCTTCGAGTGTCGAGGAAATATCAACGCCGATCTTTTTGAACTTTCTTTTCAATCTTTCGGCTTCCAATCCGGCTGCTTCCGCATTCAGCGCTCGGGCTTTGGCTTGCAGCGTTGCAATCGGCGTTTCCCCGTTCAGCAATTCGGTTAATTCGGCCGCCATTTGCTTAACCTTGACGCTTCTTGTCGTTTTCGCAAATTCCAGTGCTCCGGATATGCTTGTTTCAACATTTTGTTTGGCAAGAAGGTATTCCGCTTTTGTGATTTGCTTTTTGTATATCTCGTTGGCAATCGGCGTTGTCTTGTATTTTGCGTGTTCGATTGAATATTTTAACTCGAATTTTAATTTTTCAATCTTATCTTCAAGCGAGAATCCGTCAAATTTGCTCATTGTTTTCTTTGTCGCCGCAAAAACGCCCCGCAATTCTTCCAAAGAAAAATCTTTTGCCCAAGTTCTGACATCGGGGATAAGTTCTCCGAGCATTTCATATTCGGCATTTAACTTTTTGCGTTCATCCCACCGTTTTTGAATATCCGCTTTTTGTTCTTCCGTTTTTATACGTTTTTGCGGAGTTTCAAAAATCATTTTTTGATTATCCGTCAAAAAATACGGCAATGTTCCGTTACTGTTCGCCTTTTCTATCCTGTCTGCATTTTCCGCTACCCATTTCTTAAAGTTATCCGGAATATCCTTTACCGAGTTTACGCTTTCATTACCCGGTTCTTCCCCGTTCAATATCCGTTCGTTGTCTTTCGCCAACTCTTCCGGTGTCTTAAGTATGGAAATCGCATGACAGCGGCACTGCGGATGCCAGCCGGTAAATTTGAAATCCTTCGGGTATTTTCCCTGCAGTTCGTCGCAAATATCCGTAAAGGGCTTGCCGTTCAGCGTGTGGTTATTTGAAAGCCGTATTTCGATACCCACAACGAAATCAAGCTGCTGCCAACGCTCGTGGTCTGACGTGCGATACGCCATATTGTTCTCGGTACGTGCCAAACGCATGGCATTTTTGTAAGAAGAGCGGTAAACGCCCGTGCCGGGATGATATTTTTTTGCCGCCCGTGATAAATGCAGTTGCCCGTGTTCATCCATTACACGGCGGAAAAGTCGGTAAGGTTCACGCAGATATTGTTTAAGTTCCCGTGCCATTTCCGCGGCAGGCAGTCCGTTTCGGATTCCCAAATCCAAACCCGTTTCAATTTCATCCTTGAATTGTTCGGTATAATTCCAAACACGGCTTGAAAGTTTAAGCCCGTTAGTTTTTCTCTGTGTAAACGCTTCTAATGCTTTGTCGTTGTTTGAGTAATATTTCCGTTCCTGTTCCTTTGTCAATTTATATTTATTATCACCGAAAACGAAGTCGCAAAGAACGTTGTTTTTGTTGTTCGCAAGCGTCCATTCGGATCGAACTCCGTTTACGATAATTTTTTCAATGTTGTTTTGAAGCGATTTTAACAGTTTGTCAATCCGTGCCTTTGTTTGCGGATAGTCGGAAAAGGAAAACGGCTTGTCAATATTGAAATCATGTAAAGACACGCCGATAGCGGCAGCTTCCTTTACTGCCGTGTCGAATATCTTATCAATCTGTTTTTGCGTTAATCCGAGATTGAGGAGATGCTGTTTGTCCCATTTATTCAGAGCCATTCATTTTGTTATTTTTGCAATGCCGACAACAATCAGCAATCCAGCCGATTAAATATGCGGTTGGTTCTCCGCAATCCATGTCCGCACCTATATGATGAAACATATAACCGGCTGCGTGTGATGATTCATGTGCTATTGTATTACAATCGAGATATTTCGGTTTAAAAATTATTAAGACTCCGTATTCTCTTGTTCTTTTTTCATGTACTCTTACCGTAATTGCTTTGTAATTTTCAAATTTGCCGAAATCCAAATCGGTATTATCATCAA
>WRFZ01000101.1 GCA_009778655.1 Candidatus Azobacteroides sp. | reverse complement strand
ATTTTATCGCATTTACCGCGTTCCACCACTTTGGTATCACCGGCTATAATCCTAACGCCTGCATTTTCAGCGGCGACTTGCATGGAAGATACTATTTGTTGCAAGTCGGCCAGCGGAAAACCTTCTTCTAAAATAAATCCGACCGTCAGATATTCAGGCTCGGCGCCGCAACATGCCAAATCGTTGACTGTTCCGTTAATTGCCAAATCGCCGATATTTCCTCCGGGGAAAAAAATCGGATCAACAACAAAAGAATCCGTAGAGCAAGCGATTCGCCCCGCTTCGACCGGGAAAACGCATCCGTCGTGGTCCTGTTCCAATAAGGGATTGTCGAATGCAGGATAAAAGATGTCGTTTATCAACTGGTGCGACAATCGTCCTCCGCTTCCATGCCCAAGCAGGATGCAATCGGAGTCAACAATCGAAACGGGACAGGTAATTTCCATTATATCACGGTTTGATAATTATAATTATAATAAGCGGCGCATACGCCTTCGGCCGAAACCATAGGCGCTCCCAAAGGATGAGCGGGTTTACAAACCGAACCGAAATAGGCGCAGTCTGTCACTTGACGATTTCCTTTCATGATTTCTCCGGCGATACACCGTATATCTGTTTTCTCTTTCTCTCGTAATAAAGAATTATTCGCAACCGGAAACTTGAGCGCTGCATCAAAAGCGGCGTATTTTTCTCGTAAAGAAAATCCGCCGGCGGGAATAGTTCCGATGCCTCTCCACTCCCTCTCCACCGGTTCGAGAAATGTTTCCATCAAGTTTTTCGCTTCCCGGTTTCCGGTTTCCGAAACGGCTCTTTTGTACGCATTTTCAACCTTTGCTTCGCCTTTCTCCAATTGAAGGATACATTTATAAATCCCGTACAGCAAATCTGCCGGTTCAAATCCGGTTACAACCATCGGTTTCCGGTAGTCGGCAGCCAAACGGTAATAAGCTTCGTTTCCGGTAATGGCGCACACATGACCGGCAGTCAGAAAACCGTCCACTTTGTTGTCGGGTTGACTCAATATCATTTCGATAGCCGGAGGTACGGCAAAAAACGAACAAAGCAAGGAAAAGTTTTTCAAGCCATGCCTTACCGCTTCCTTCAGCGCCATCAGATGAACGGGAATTGTTGTTTCGAATCCTACGGCGAAAAAAACAATTTCTTTTTCGGGATGTGTGGCAGCAAGTTCTACCGCATCTAAGGGCGAATAAAGGATTCGAACATCAGCGCCCTGCGCTTTGGCTTGCAATAAATCGGAATAACTTCCCGGAACGCGCATCATATCGCCGAAAGAAGTGAGAATCACATTCGGCTTTCGGGCGATTGCTATAGCGTGGTCAATTATTTCTTCGGGAGTTACACAAACCGGACATCCCGGACCGTGCAACAGACAAATAGTCGCGGGAAGCATCTCCTCTATCCGATAACGGGCGATTGCATGCGTTTGTCCTCCGCAGATTTCCATAATCTTCCAAGAATGTACCGTCTCCTTTTGAATTGCACGAACCAAGGTTTGAATCCGGTCTTTGTTCCGATAATCATCCGTATATTGCATATTAAGAATCGGTGTCAAGTGAACGGGAAATTATTTCGAAGTCGGCTAAGGTTTGTTCCGCTTCTTCTTTGTCTATCTTGGAAATAGCCATTCCCGCATGCGCTAAAACATAATCGCCTGCCTCTGCATCTAACCATTGCACGCAAATGGATTTGATAACGCCGCCGAAGTCCACTTTTGCCATTTTCAATTCGGGAATGGAGGCGTCAATACTCATGATTTTTCCCGGAACCGCTAAACACATTGCATAAAATATTTATCAAACAAATTTTTGCCAAATATAAGCAATATTTTTTATATTTGGAGTGGTTTCTGTATCTTTTTATTCCCTGTGAGCAAAAAATGATTTAAAAAAAGTATTGAATCGGATCTATAATTACAGTTGTCATTAACAATCATGTGAAAATTCCCTATCATTTTTTATCGTTCTTTCTCGGATTACCGGAAAATAGATAATATTTATTATAGTTCCATTTATATTCCATTCTCTCGGCTATTTCTTTTGCTGTTTTCTCTCCAAAACGGTCATTAACAAATCCAAGACTCATGTCAGTCCCTGTAGATATTCCGGAAAACGCTCGCCGATATTTTTTGACATTCGTCAGACGGGTTCCGTGTGAATATTAATCTGCGTTCGGCTGCCAAACTCGTCGCGAATACGTCGAGAAAGCGCTCCCGCTATATTGTGCGCTTGTACCAAAGAAATAGTATTGTCCAACTGAATATGCACGTCTATTACAAATACATCCCCGATTTTACGAGAACGGAGTTTGTGAAAACTCTTTATTTTGCTATCTTCTATAATCAGTGTTTCTATTTTTCTGACGATTTCTTTGGGCAGGGAGGCTTCCGTCAATTCTTGTATGCTGGGCAAGGATAATTCTATGGCTGTTTTCATAATAAAGAAACTCACGATTACTCCTGCAATCGGGTCTAAAATCACCCATTTGTTTCCCAAGAAAATAGCGCCCGCAATACCAATGGCAACTCCAACGGAAGAAAACGCATCGGAGCGGTGGTGCCAAGCATTGGCAATTATCGCTTGGCTGTTTATCTGTTTACCGATTGTTTTTGTGTACCGGAATAAGACTTCTTTACAAACAATGGAAATCAGTGCAGCCCATAATGCAATCATTTGAGGATTAGGCAATAATTCGCCTCGAATCACCGATATAATTTTGCTTGTTCCTTCGTAAAAAATTATCAACCCGACAAAAAAGAGAACCAACGCAATCAAAAAGGTAGAAAAAGTTTCAAATTTTCCGTGCCCATACGGGTGTCCTTCGTCTTTTTCCGCCTCGGAAATTCGAAAAAAGACAATGACAATTACATCCGTAATAAGGTCGCTCAGCGAATGCATCCCATCGGCTATCATAGCGGAGCTTTTCCCGAAAAACCCGGCCGAAATTTTTCCAACGGATAAGATGACGTTAATAACCGCTCCGATCCAAGTAATTTGCTGCGCCCTTTGCGTTCTCGTTTTTGCCATGGTAATTAACATAGTGCACCGCAATTTTTGCGGTAAAGTTACTTATTTAAGTTCTTTTTGCAAAACATATTGGTCCGCCAACTCTCCCGTAATACGGTTACCTTCCATATCCAATTGAGTAAGGGTATTTCCATCCGCCGCATATTTGTTCGGAGAATCTACAGAATTTATACCGTCCAAGGTAATAATGTTTTCTTCCCGGTTCAAGGTGTATTTCCCCTTGTCCTCAAAAACGCCGTCTTTACCTACATATTCAGTTCTCTTTGTGTAAGCGCCATCTTTAAGCGTAATGGTAACGGTCATACCCATTCCGCTTGCAGTGGGTAGCGTGCCTGTATAAGTACCCTCGTAGTCGGACGAAGTTTTTGTTTTTGAGGCGTTTCCTCCGCAACTGCATAGGATTCCCAACATTGCTGCGACAATCCAAATTTTTGTCATTAAACTTTGATTATTGTTCATTTTTATTATGTTTTTTATTCCTGCTCTTACGGCTTCGCAGGAGTCTTGCCTTTTTATTACACTTCCTATATTTTCAATTTCGCTATCGGCCGGCATTTTATCTGTTTCTTTCAATTATATCAAATTGTCCGATGTTTTGCCAATTGATGAATTTCACTTGTCGGTAGAACGGTTCTTCCGAGCCGGTATAAACAACATAATCTTCTGTTTTAGAAAAAAGTTTCTTCAATAACAGAAGATTCTTAATATGGTCATCCGATAATGTTGCAGAAGATTTAATTTCGATAAAACGTACACTTTCGGGTAATTCCTGTACACAATCAACTTCAACGCCCTTTGAGTCTCTCAGAAAAAAGTAATTCGCCGGCAGTCCCGCATTAAAACGCATTTTGAGCAGTTCCGAAAAAACAAAGTTTTCAAATAAATTTCCATGCAAATAAAAAGTTTCCAATTGTTTTTCCTGTTCGATATTCAAAAGCGAACACACCAATCCCGTATCATAGAAATAAAGTTTGGGCGATTTTATCATTCGGCGATTGATATTGCCGGAATAAGGTTGCACAAAGTATAAAATATAGCTTGCTTCTAAAAGTGAAAGCCATGATTTTACTGTATTTACGGAAATATTGGCATCGTTGGCCAGCGAAGAAAGATCAAGGATATTTCCCACTCTGCCTGCACACAGCTTTATGAAACGCACAAAGCCGGTTAAATTTTCAATATTTCGAAGCAAACGAATATCGCGTTGCAGATAGGTTTCAATATAATGCGGAAAAAAGTGAACCGGTTCGATATTTTCATTGTACAGACGCGGATAACCGCCATTAAACAAGATACTATCAACATTTTGACAGCCTAATTGAGCGGCCTTAAGTTCAGAATACGACAAAGGCAACAATTTTAAAGAAGCCACTCTGCCGGCCAAACTCTGCGTGATATGTTGATTCATCAAAAAACTTTGCGAACCCAATAAAATAACTTTTCCGTTTTCGCGACTGTTATCCAAAATTTCCTGCAAGTACGAAAAAAGTTCGGGAACATGTTGCACTTCGTCTAAAATAAATTTTTCGCCGGCAGAAAACAGAAAACCACGAGGGTCGTTTGTAGCAAACATACGAATATCGGGATTTTCCAACGAAAAATAGTTGTAATCCCCGGCTATGCTTTTCACTAATGTGGTTTTACCCGATTGTCGCGGTCCCGTGATATTTACCGCCGGATATTTCTGCAAAAGCGCAAATAGAACCTTTTCTATATTTCTACTAATCATATAATTAAATTAACGCGGTGTAATTTTGCACTACGAATGCAAAATTACACATTTTTTACGAAGAAGGCAAATTGTTTTTCAATAACACTTCGTTTTCTTTCCTATCGTCAAATGACACAAAAATGCAGGCGACAGTTGTTCCGCAAACGACGTCGCCAAGCGCGCCGAATCGTCAAAATCTCCCGCATAACGACCGGTTTCTTCCGCATTCAACCTAAGGACGCTACCTAATTCCATATCCATACAATAAATTATATGAAAAAACAGTTAATTAAAGAATGATAAAACATTATATTTACTTGCAATACAAAATAGCAAATCGCCGGTTGAAATCATACGGATTTCATCCGTTTGTCGCTTATCCGCTGTTATTCATTGTCTTTACAGTGTTTTCATTTTTGCTTTTTTATCCTCAAATCATTTATTTGCAATACTTCTACCTGCTTATTCCTTTTTATTTCTCATTCAACTTAGCGGAACCGGGTAGAAACGATTTTCTCAAAATTTGTTTCAACGATAAGATGTACAAAATGATTCGTATTATGGAAAATCTGATGATCGCATTACCTTTCATTGCTTTTTTACTGTATAAACGCTGCTATTTATTGGCATTTCTACTGACTGTACTTATGATTTTTTCTGCTCTCGCCAATACACGGACACGATTTTCTTTTGTCATTCCGACACCGTTCGCCAAGAATCCCTTTGAATTTACGGTCGGATTCCGTAACACTTTTTATCTCTTTGTTCTTGCTTACGGATTAACCGTAATTGCTATTGTTGTCAATAATTTCAATTTGGTCGCTTTTGCATTACTACTGACGTTGTTAGTCCCCTGTGGTTTTTACTTGAAACCGGAGAATCCCTATTATGTTTGGCAATTCAGTTTATCACCGGCACAGTTTTTATATTACAAAATGAAAACGGCTTTGGTTTATTCATTCAGATTAAGTTTGCCGATTATTTTGACTCTAAGTCTTTTTTATCCCGGAAATGCGTGGATTCCGATTCTTTGTTTTTTATTAGGATATATTTTCCTAATTCTTTTTATTGTAATCAAATACGCTTCCTTTCCAGATGAACCGGGAATTTTGGAAGGTATTGCTATCCTGCTGTGTTTTTTTATTCCTCCCCTACTTTTGATCATAATCCCTTATTATTTCAATCAGTCGGTTAAACAACTTCAAACGCTTTTGCCATGATAGAAACGGTTCAATTATCCAAACAATACGGAACAATTCGGGCGCTTCAAAACATTTGCCTGCGCTTCGAAGATGGAAAAACAGTCGGTATCGTTGGTGAAAACGGAGCGGGAAAAACCACGCTCTTCCGCTGTATCGCAGGATTGGAAACACACGAAGGACAAGTGCTTTCCGACCGGAATCCATTGAAAAATCACCTTGGTTTTCTGCCGACGGAACCTTATTTTTTCCCGAAAATAACCGCTGAAGAATATATCCGATTACTGACGAATGCACGAGGGAAAAAAATCAAGAATATTGAAAGTCAAAACATTTTTGATTTACCATTAAATCAATACGCTTCCACTTTTTCGAGCGGCATGAAAAAGAAACTGGCGCTATCGGCGATTCTTTTGCAGGGAAACCAATATTTTATTTTGGATGAGCCGTTCAATGGAGTTGATATTCAAAGCAATCTGATTATTACGGAAATCATTCGCAAGTTACAGGCATTGAACAAAACGGTGATTCTTTCCTCTCATATTTTTTCGACTTTAAGCGATACTTGCGATGAAATTCATTTGTTGCGCCAAGGGCAATTGGTACAATCCGTTCCAAAGCATGATTTTGACAAGTTAGAAGCGGAAATGAAAGCGTTTTCGATTGGAAATAAAATCGAACGGTTGGAATTGGAAGATTAATCTTGGTTTAAAAAAACAGAAGTCGGATGCGAAAGGCCGGAAACATTGAAATCGGGAACAATGAATGATCCTTACTTCTTCTTCGAAACCTTCTGTTTTGTTGTCGTTTGAGCCGGCGCCTTCGATGTCTTTTTCGCTTTGCTTTTTTCCGGTTTTGCCGGAGCTTCTTTGATTATTTTCATCACTTCCTCAAAACTCAATTCGGCGGGAACCAATCCTTTCGAAATTTTGTAATTGGCTTTATTGTACGAAATATAAGGGCCGAAGCGTCCGTTCAGTATTTGCAGATTTTCATCTTCCGGAAATGATTTGATTTGCTTGTTGGCATCCCGCTTTTGTTTTTCGCGAATCAATTCTTCCGCTTCTTTGAGGGTGATTTGATAGGGATTGTAATTTTTGGGGATAGTCGTAAATGTATTATTGAATTTGAGATACGGGCCGAACCTGCCGATAGCGGCAACTACCGGTTTATCTTCCAATTGACCGACTGTACGCGGCAGGTCAAACAAACGCAAGGCTTCGTCCAAACGGATGGTTTCAATGGATTGGGACTGCATCAAAGATGCAAAACGCGGTTTTTCTTCATCGTCTGCCGAACCGATTTGTACAAAAGGCCCGAATCGTCCGATTTTGACTGAAACCGGTTTACCGGACGCCGGGTCTGTACCCAACGCTCTTTCACCGACTTTCAATTCCGTTTTGGTCTCGGAAACTTTCAATACGATGGGATGAAATAAATCGTAAAATTGGTGAAGCGTATCCGTCCAACGCATTTCTCCGTCAGCGACTTTGTCGAGATCTTTCTCTATATTCGCCGTAAAATTATAGTCCAACACATCCGGAAAATGTTCTGTCAAAAAGTCATTGACAACCATTCCCGAATCGGTGGGAAGAAGTTTATTCCGGTCTGCTCCGACTATTTCCTTTTTGCTGCTGCCGGTAATTGTTTTATTTTTCAGAACAAGCGTAATAAACGGTCGTTCTTCGCCCTCCTTATTTCCTTTGATTACATACCCTCGTTGCTGAATGGTTGAAATGGTTGGCGCATAGGTGGATGGACGACCGATACCTAATTCTTCCATTTTACGTACCAGACTGGCTTCCGTATAGCGGAACGGTTTTTGAGTGAGCCGTTCATTGGCAATTGCTTCCGATAAATTCAGCCGGTCGTTAACGTGCATGGGCGGGAGAATGGCTTCCACCATTTCGTCGGTTGTTTCGTCGTCATTATCTTCAAGATATACCCGCAAAAAACCGTCGAATCGGATTACTTCTCCATGGACGGAAAACTTCTCATTTGCATCCGTACTGATACCGATGGTTACCGTCGTCCGTTCCAATTCGGCATCCGCCATTTGAGAAGCTACCGTTCGTTTCCATATCAATTCGTAGAGTTTCTGTTCCTGAGCGGTCGCTTTAACTGTCCGGTTACTGATATAGGTAGGGCGAATGGCTTCGTGAGCTTCTTGCGCTCCTTTGGTTTTTGTTTGGTATTGACGTATTTTGACGTATTTGTTTCCAAATTCGTTTTCGATTTCGTGTTTTGCGGCATTCAAGGCCAAAGTTGATAAATTCAAAGAATCCGTACGCATGTACGTAATCAACCCGGCTTCGTACAATTTTTGAGCAACCGACATGGTTTGAGCGACCGAAAATCCGATTTTGCGAGCCGCTTCCTGTTGTAGCGTTGAAGTAGTAAAAGGCGGCGCCGGAGATTTCTTTCCCGGTCGAGTATTAATATCTTCGATGGTAAACACGGCATTTTTTAACCCTTCCAGAAAGGCTCTTGCTTCCTCTTCCGTCTGAAAGCGTTTATTTAATTCCGCTTTCAGCAACGTTTTTCCGTCGGGGAGAACAAAGACGGCGGTTACTTTGAAATAGGCTTCCGAATGGAATTGATTGATTTCGCGTTCGCGTTCTACAATGAGTCGCACGGCAACCGATTGCACACGCCCTGCCGACAGCGAAGGCATGATTTTTTTCCACAGTACGGGTGAAAGTTCAAACCCGACAATCCGGTCCAATACCCGACGCGCTTGTTGAGAATTGACCAAATTCAAATCAATGCTTCTCGGATGTTTAATCGCATTGAGAATGGCGTCTTTTGTTATTTCATGGAAAACAATTCGTTTGGAATCTTTTTCGTTCAATCCCAATACCATTGCCAAGTGCCAAGCGATGGCTTCTCCTTCCCGGTCTTCATCGGAAGCTAACCAAACCATTTGGGCTTCCGTTGCCGCTTTTTTCAGCGTTTTCACTAATTCGGCTTTGTCCGGCGAAATGATATATTCCGGTTTAAAATCGTTTTTGACATCAACTCCGAGTCCTCCTTTTTCTTTCAAATCACGGATATGTCCGTAACTTGACAGGACTTTGTAGTCAGCGCCTAAAAATTTTTCAATAGTTTTAGCTTTTGCCGGAGATTCAACAATTACGAGATTCTTTTGCATATTTTTACGCTTTTTTCGAGCGCAAAGATAGTAAAATTTTAAAACAAAATGCTTATTCCGCCCATAATGTTAAACTTCTGTGCCGGATATCCCCACCAAAAATCATATTTCGAAAACAATAAGTTATTTAAAGAGCCGTAAACGGAAAAATTGGACGTAATCGAATAAGTCGCTTTTACCGATAAATCGTGAATATTTTTCATATGAAGTATATTGCTCAGAGAAGAATCGGTCGCTTTCCGCCCGAAAGCGCTCAAATAGGACAAGTCGAATCGCAAAGGAATCCACGGAGAACAATAAGCGGCATTCAGATTCATTTCAAAATCCGGTTTATTCCATGCTTTGTGGAGAATTACATCGTTATCTGTGGAAATACTCCGGTAATAATAAGTTCCTTTCAATCCTATTTCAAAAATATCTTGAAAAGCGTACTTGAAATCGGCGCCTAATCTAAACGTATTCGCGTCTTCATAAATCGGGGTTATCCAATTTCCCGACAACATCGGCGTACTCTCATCAAAATTTTTAGCGCCTACGTTCGAATAATAAAAATGTTCGTCTTTCATTATGATGTATCCTCCGAAAATTCCTACGCTAAAGGTAGGTAAAGGAATGAATTTTATTCCTGCCGTTGCGTCCAAAGGAGACCGCGAATCCGCCACCCGGATGGACGGATCCACATAACGATTCTCGTAATACAGATTGTATTGGCTGTTATCTTTTATCCCGCCGTCGGCAAGCAAATAAAACATAAACCGATTGGTAGGGGAATAATTCAAACGGATGGTGGGCGACGCTATTATTTTTCCGCGACCCCCGACTTCCACATCCATTTTGGCCCCCAACAAAAGATTCCAATTCGTATCTTCCCAATACAGGTAAGGATTCAAAAAATAAGTCCAATAATTTGTCGTACTGTCATTTGTTGATTTAAATGCTTTGTTCCCATAAGAATAATTTTTCATGGAACCGGAAAGACCTATTCCCATCGTTGAACTCAGTAATTTATGAATATCTCCGTCAATTAAAATCCGGTTTTCTTTACTGCCGTCTTCATTAATTGTGTTTCCGTATTTTTGCCGGAAATTCGTATATCCAACATTGATTTTGTAATTCAATTCATTGGCTTTATCCGAAGCAAGCCCGATATGCGCTTCAAACAATTGATCGGTTTGATTGGTGTTTTTGTCGAAATTATTATTCGGCTGCGGTCCGGGCATAATATAGTATATATTATAAGGAATAGATAAACCGTAATAATTAAATGCCGAATAGGTATATTTTGCATCAGCGTTTAATTTAATTCCGCCAAAATCGTGCAGATAATTGATTCCGCCCCAATTGTCATTAATTTTGAATTTTTGTTTTCCGGTTTCATCTAAATAAGAAACGTCTTGTAAATAAGAAACATCGGATCTGCTTGAACGATGAGAAAAGAAAATGTTCAACCGGTCTTGATCCGAATTTAGTATTTGATAACCGAGATCTCCGTCAATATCAACCAAAGTACTTATCCCACCCGTCAGATACCCCCGATATTTCGAATAATTCAAATGCGTCAGATACGCTTGCGGGCTTAACGGAATGACTCTCGATTGCACGTCGAAAGGAGTCGCATAATCCGAAAATTCCACTTTGGATTTAGGCGCTTGAGGTTCGCGCAATTCGGGAAGTTGACTCAGTTTTACGGCATCCCGGATAGTCGGATTGTATTCCTTTTCCAAGGTCAATTCGCGATTCATGAGCGAATCGTTCCGAGTGGTATTTTGCGCTTGAAGCGACAATGAACAAAGTAGAACAAGTATAGTAAAATAAGCTGGTTTCATCTTCATCATCATTTATTTAAACGTTCATTAATCCGGCTTTGAATATCGTCGTCATTACCGGTGTAATTGTTTTGTAAACTTTCCAGATATTGGCGCGATTGCAGTTTGTCGCCTTCCGAAGCGTAGATATCCGACATAAGGATAAAACTGCGCGCCAGCCAATACGCATGCGGCGTTCCTTGACGGATGTATTCCAAAACGACCTCTTTCGCTTTGCTTGCTTGTTTGTGATCGTAATAACTTTGCGCCAACAAATACTTCGCTTCCGCTCCGAATGCGGTTCGCGTATCTTTCGATAAATCCAACCAATCTTTTTCCGCAAGCGCTGTTTCGCCTAATTCTTGAAAAGCTTTTGCCCGGTAATATTTCGCTTCGCTTGTTCGATTCGGATCAAGGGATTCGTCTTTCAAGAGACTGTTAGCAGCCGTAACGACCGAGTTCGGTTTATGCACTTGAGTCGCCGAACGAATAATGCCTAATGAGCCTGCGTCACGATCGGATTTGCTTGCGGCCGTATTTTGCAGCCGCTCGTATAACGAGAGCGCTTTGTCGTATTCTTTGTCGTTGTAATACAGTTCGGATAAACGAACCAAGGATTCTTCGGTGAATTGATTATTTCCGGCAGCCAACACTTTCTCAAATTCCTGTTTGGCCGGAACGTAATTTTTATCTTGATAATAAGTCTGCGCTAAGTAATACCTTGCATTGACACTGAAAGCGCCGGAAGGAAACGATTGCAGGTAATTCAGCATTGCCGTTTGAGCTTGTTTGATGTCATTACGCATAAAAAATCGTTCGGCAGCCAAATAAGTTAACGAATCCTGTTCGGTCACATTAAACCGGGCGGCTCCTCCCAACGAGCGTACATATTCCGCATAGCCGTTTACGTCGTTCAAATCGAAATAAACCGATTTCAAGTCTTCAATAGCCACTTTGGCTTCCTCGCTGCCCGGATATTTAGCCACTACTTTTTTATAGGCTTCGGCGGCTTGTTGCGGCTGATTAGCGTTGAAATAAAGCAGACCGATTTGTAATCCGGCTTTCCGGGCGTTGTTGCTTTCCGGAAAACGGTTCCACAACTGTTGATACGTTTCAATAGCAGCTTGAGTATTTTCCAGTAAAACATACGCTCGTCCTTTTTCGTAAAGCGCATCGGTAAGGTAGGGCGATTCCGGATATTCGGCAATTAAACGATCCATTTGAGCGATTTTACCTTGGTAATCTTTTTGTAATCCTTGAACATAGCCTTTTTGAAACAAAGCGTAATCTCCCGTTGAAGGATTGACGGAGACCGCTTGGTTGTAAGCATTTTCGGCATCATTGAATTGTCGGCCGTAGAAGTAACAATCCCCCAACCGCGTATAGGCGTCAGACAATATCGCGTTTCTTTCCGGCGCCGAAGAAATAAAGCGGCGAAAACCATCCCCGGCCGTTTGGTATTGTTTTTGATTGAAAGCGCAATAAGCCAAACTGTAAGAAGCCGACAAGGATAAATTGCCCGATCGGTTTCCCGAATTTAAATAGGCTTGATAATCCCCGGCTGCTTTCGAAAAATCTCCTTTTTTATAGTACGATTCACCGCGCCAGTAAAGCGCTTCGTTTTTTTCTTCTACGGCATAATTTCCGGCATTCACGGCTTGAGTAAAATAACGAACGGCTTCATCGTAATTCCCATTCGTGAAAGAGACCGTGCCTAAATAGTAATAAATCTTTTG
>WRFZ01000100.1 GCA_009778655.1 Candidatus Azobacteroides sp. | reverse complement strand
GACTGATTTTATCAATTTTGTTGAAAACAATAATCAGTTTTTTATTTTTGGTTTTCGGAACGATTTTGTCGGCAATGTATTCGATTTCCTTGTTGAAATGAGTCGTATCAATCATCCAAATAATAATTGACGCTTGATCAATTTTCCGAAAAGTCCGGTTAATTCCGATTTTTTCCACTTCATCGTTGGTGCTTCGAATCCCTGCCGTATCAATGAAGCGGAAGGTTATCCCTTGAATATTGATGACATCTTCAATCGCATCGCGTGTTGTCCCGTGAATTTCGGAAACAATGGCTTTGTCTTCATTCAGCAACAGATTGAGTAAGGTTGATTTGCCGGCGTTGGTTTCACCGACGATGACAACCGGAACGCCGTTTTTCAAGACATTCCCCACACTGAACGAATTTGCCAAACGGGCGATTATCACTTGGATATCATCCGCTAACCGAAAAAGCTGACTGCGATTGGCAAATTCAACGTCTTCTTCGCCGAAGTCCAATTCCAATTCAATCAAGGAAACAAATTGCAGTAATTGCGAACGAAGATGCCCCAATTCTTTACTGAATCCGCCCCGCATCTGGTTCATCGCTAAGCGGTGAGCCGCAGCCGATTGCGATGCGATTAAATCGGCGACGGCTTCAGCTTGGGATAAATCCATTTTTCCGTTCAAGAAAGCGCGTTGAGTAAATTCACCCGGCTTTGCCAATTGACAGCCTTTTTCAATCAAAAGTTTCAAGATTTCCTGCTGAATATAAATCGAACCGTGGCAGGATATTTCAACAACGTCTTCACCGGTAAATGACCGGGGGTGTCGGAAAACGGTAACCAATACTTCATCCAATACGATGTCGTCCTTCACGATTTGACCGTGGTTCGTCATGTAAGGATTTTGTTTGTCAATGGTTTTCCCTTCACTTGTCGGTCTGAAAATCGCATCGCAAACGGTTATCGCTCCAGGACCGGAAACCCGGATTATCGCAATTCCTCCCTGCCCGGCAGGAGTGGAAATCGCACAGATGGTTGTATTATCTGTCATATTCTATCCAACACTTTTTGTATCAATTCGTCAAACGAGCCTTTGTAGTCGGTGTTCATTCCGCCGGAATAGCGACCGGCAATAATCACGCAAGCCGTCAATGCCTTGTGTCCCATCAGAGCGGCTAATGCGGCTAATGCGGCGCTTTCCATCTCATAGTTGGCTATCTTCAATCCGTTGTATTCAAACGATTCGATTCGTTTATTCATTTCCGGATGACTCAATCCCAACCGGACATGCCGTCCTTGCGGACCGTAAAATCCGCTTGCGGAAATCGTTATTCCTTTTATCATGTCGAAACCGATACGCTTTATCAATTCTTCATCGGAAGCTGCAAAGTAAGGTTGCGCCAATGAACCGCTCCATCGGGTATGCGCCATAAATTGCAAGGATAATTCCTTATTGGCGATACGTTCTCCGTTTTCGTAAAAGAAAATCAAACCGTCCATTCCCATGGAAATTTCCGAAATGACATACGTACCTATCGGACAAAACGGCTGCAATCCGCCGGAAGTTCCGATGCGTACCAGCGTCAGTTGCCGAAAGTCTTTTTTCACTTCACGCGTTTGTAAATCAATATTCGCCAAGGCATCCAATTCGGTCATGACAATATCAATGTTGTCGCAACCGATTCCGTGTGATAAAGCGGTTATTCGTTTGCCGTTATATGTCCCGGTTATTGTACGAAATTCACGACTTTGCCGATCAAATTCAATACTGTCGAAGTAAGCGGCAACGACGGGAACCCGTTCCGGGTCGCCCATCATGACTACTTTATCCGCCAATTGTTCCGGTTTCAGATGCAGATGAAAAACAGAACCATCCGTATTAATCGGTAAGTGGTCTGGAGGAATTGTTCTCATGTTAAAAAATTATGAATTATGAATTATGAATTATGAATTATAAAGATAAAAGAACATTATAGTTTATAATTCATAATTCATAATTTTTTGTTTATCCTTTAATTGGTTTATTCTCTGTTTTTGAGGGCTTTGCAATCGTTTCCCTCATATCGGTATCTGCTTGAATATTTTTCATTTTGTAATAATCCATGACTCCCAGATTACCGGAACGGAAGGCTTCAGCCATTGCTTTCGGTACTTCAGCTTCGGCTTCAATTACTTTGGCGCGGGCTTCTTGCGCTTTGGCTTTCATTTCCTGTTCCAAAGCTACAGCCATTGCGCGACGTTCTTCGGCCTTCGCCTGTGCGATGTTTTTATCGGCTTGCGCTTGATCCATCTGTAATACGGCGCCGATGTTCTTACCGATGTCAATATCGGCAATATCAATGGAAAGGATTTCAAAAGCTGTTCCGGCATCCAACCCTTTCTTTAATACTACTTTGGAAATGCTATCCGGATTTTCAAGCACTTCCTTGTGGGTTTCCGCTCCGCCGATAGAAGAGATAATTCCCTCTCCTACCCTTGCAATTACCGTTTCTTCACCGGCGCCGCCGACCAATTGTTTGATATTGGCTCGCACGGTTATACGCGCTTTTACCAGCAGTTGAATACCGTTTTTAGCCACAGCTGCAATCGGAGGCGTATCAATCACTTTCGGGTTTACCGACATCTGAACGGCTTGAAAGACGTCGCGACCGGCCAAGTCAATAGCTGTCGCCATTTGAAAAACCAAATCAATATTCGCTTTTTCGGCGGAAACCAAAGCGTGCACCACTCGTTCGACATGTCCGCCGGCCAAATAATGCGCTTCCAACTGGTCGCGGGTAATGTTTTTTAACCCGGCTTTGTGTGCTTCAATCATAGCGCTTACAATGACGGGGGGCGGCACTTTCCGTAATCGCATCAGAAAAAGCTGCAATAAAGAAATGTTTACTCCCGATGCTTTTGCGGTAATCCACAATACAAAGGGTACATAATAAAAGAAGATTGACAGCAATATAAGAGCTGCTACAATCAATGCAATCCAAAGGAATATTCCCGGGTCCATAGCATTCATAGTGTTAAATTTATAATTATTTTAATTAGATGTTGTTACTATCAATTGCGTCGGTAATACTTTGACGACTGTTACGGCCGTATTTTCATCAACAAATCCACCCAATGTTTTCGCTTCCATCGTAATATTATTTATTCGAACTTTTCCCATCGGATTCAAGCGGGAAATGCTGATTCCTTGATCTCCTTCCGAAATTTTAGGTAATCCTTCCGTTGCGACCGTAGAGTCAATATTGGTTTTCAAAGCGATATTATCTAAGGCTTTGGATTTAACCAAATAAACAAAAGCAATACCGATGATTGCGACAACCGAGACCAACGTAATTATTCCGGCTGTTGTTCCCAGATTTCGAAAGGCATAAAAAATTCCTCCGAATGAAAATATCGTTCCCGCAATAGCCATTAACGTTAAACCGGGAATAAGGAATATTTCCACCAGAATTAATACAATTCCAATGATACATAGCACAATAACAATCAACACTTCCATAATTTCAATTAATTTTTAATTCGCAAATACTTGATTTCCGTATTTCGTGTGTCAACCAATAATTTCGCGTATGTCCGGTACATTGTTTCAAGTTGTTGTTCGTTAGTCAGAATCGGCGTTCGGAGCGATTGCTTTTGTGCGTTGTTTCCTTCGGCAAACGCTTTTCGTTGAGCGTCCAATTGGTCTTCCGCCGTTTGGATTTTTTTCTCTAATTCTTTGGATTGCAAATAGGAATTTTTTGCCGCATCGCTTTCAAAATCCGCTAAAGTATAATAAACAATGTTGTCGTTGATGACAAAAGTAAAATCTTTTTTCACTTTGTTCCGCTCTTTTTCAATATCGGCTTTTACGCTTTCCAATTTACTTTGATAATTGACGTTCGGAAGCCAAGTATCCCGAATCGAAGTGATTTTAGCCCGATCCGTCAACACTTGCTCATCTTCGGTTTCAATCGGTTGAATTTCACTGTTCGGAATAAACGTATAAACAATGACTTTATCTTCCGGCTGAAAACGATCAGAAGCGAAATAGCCGATTTCGTTCACTTCATCAATTACCAACATGTAATCGTTATATATAGAATTAAAAGGCATACCCAATTGATTGGGAGCCAAATAGGTATCATTATTCAAATTATAGCGGCTGACGAACAGATCGTATCCGCCGATTGAACCGTTACCGGTGGAAGCATAGTAAATAGTCAATCCGTCGGGCATTACAAAAGGAAAATTGTCGTCGGTTCCATTTTCTGACGGAAGATTCAACGGTTTTTCTTCCGACCAGCGGTCTTGAATTTTAAGTTGGGAATTTAAGCGAAAGTATCCGTTTTCATCTTTTTTACCCAAGAAACGCCGGTCTTTCAATTGATTTTCATAAATAACCGTAGCATCCGTTTGCTCGAGCGTCCCGGTTTCTTCGCCTAAAAAATAAGCTTTCAGAAAGTTCTTTTTATCCGTGATTACACTGTCTATGATTTGAATATTTTCGCAACGAGAAAGCATTCTTGCCGCTTTTTCCGCTTGCATCAATAACGGTTTTATCGAATCGGCCGCTTGCACTTGCGGTTTCTTATTTTTCAACCATACATCTGTTTGCATTTGATAGGCATCCGCCGCTTTTTTGAATTGATACAATTGATAATACATAGCGGCAGCTTCAGCATATTTCTTTTTGGAAAACAGAAGATCCGCTTCTTCATGTGTCTGCGCTTGAAAGTTCACACTGAAAAAGAAAAGCAAAGCAATAATAAATGAAACCCTTTTCATTCCTGCAATAACCGTATTTTTAAGTTTTAAGTTATAAGTTATAAGTTTTAACCGTTTCAAAGGTAATCATTTTTTTAATTATTTCAATTGCATTTAACAAATAAGTTGTAATTTTGCGGATAATTTGAATTTTTGTAATCGCATTAAAAATGGAATTATTAACAATAACATCTTTAAACGATATCAATCTGAGTACGTTGACTTGGAGTGATCTGGTAGATTTTCTCTCGCATCAGGCTTTGGATTTCGGTCAACGATTACTCATTTGTATCGTTATCTACATCGTAGGGAAGAAATTAATTCGGTTTTTGAACAAGGCCTTGGGGAAATTAATGAACTCGAGAAAATTGGACGCATCGGTGATTTCTTTTCTCAACAGTTTGATTGATATTCTGTTGACCGTTGTTCTGTTGATTACAATCATCAATATTCTGGGAATCAATAACAGTTCGTTCATCGCGCTTTTCGCTTCTTTCGGCGTAGCTATGGGTATGGCGTTAAGCGGAACCATGCAAAATTTTGCCGGAGGGGTAATGATTCTTCTGTTTCGCCCGTACAAAATAGGCGATTACATACAGGCGCAAGGTCAAGAAGGCACCGTAAAGTCCATTCAGATATTCAGTACCGTGCTTACTACATTGGATAATCGTACCATATACGTTCCGAACGGCGGTTTGAGCAATAATATTATCGTCAATTTTAACAATCAAGATACGCGGCGGATTGAATGGACAATAGGCATTGAGTACGGAACGGATTACGACAAAGCGAAATCAATTCTGCAAAGCATCTTATCTTCCGATAAACGAATTTTTAACGATCCGAGTCCTTACATCGCCATGAAAGCGCTGAGCGAAAGTTCGGTTGATTTGCTGATTCGAGCTTGGGCAACACGCTCCGATTATTGGGATATATATTACGATATAAATGAACAAATATATAAAGTATTTGAAATCAACGGAATCAATATCCCATTCCCCAATGTTACCGTCCATTTGTCAGACAATTCTAAAAGTAACTAAAAAATATCGGTAGAAATACTTTCCTTTTGTCATTTTTTTGTATTTTTGCAGCGTTTTATTAAGTAATATATACCATATTATATGACACAAATAGCTGCTAATGAAGTAATTGATTGGGCGAAGAGTTTTCTCTCGCAAGCCGATTCGGAGTTAACCCCGGATGAAGTAAAAGAACAAAAGAAGTTTGCCTCTCTCATACAAACTCCGGAGTATAAAACATTCCTTTCGCGAATGTTAGACGAATCCTCTCAGATTCGGGATACCCGTCAATTAAATAAACGGGTAAGAAAAATGATACAAGAATACGGTGTCCCCGATTTTTTTAATGGTTTCGACCGGTGGTTGATAAAAATGTATCGGTCTTGCGGATATTGGTTTCCATCCATTGCCATGCCGATTTTCAAAAGCAAACTTCGCAACGAAACAAATAAAATCATTATTGCCGAAGAGCGTCCCAAATTGACCAAGCATCTCGAAGAACGAGCGAAAAACCAAATCGGACAGAATGTTAATCTGCTGGGTGAAGTCGTATTGGGAGACAAAGAAGCCGAACATCGTTACCAACACTATCTCAAAGCGTTGGAAGAACCGGATATCAATTATATTTCCATCAAACTATCGGGGATCTATGCTCAAATTCATCCGCTGAGTTACAAGCAAAACAAAGAAGAGCTTTGCGAACTGGTGGCGGCCGTATATCAAAAAGCGATTGATTTTCCATATACCGATTCATCCGGGAAAAAATGTCCGAAGTTTGTTAATCTCGACATGGAGGAATACAAAGATGCGGAATTGACGTTGGATGTGTTTATCGAAGTTTTGAGCCGTCCCGCATTTAAACAATATACAGGCGGAATTGTTATACAAGCCTACCTTCCCGATGCCCAAGGTTTTCAACAACGTTTGCTCGATTTTGCAAAAAAACGCGCAGCGGAAGGAGGAGCGCCCATCAAAATGCGCTTGGTGAAAGGCGCTAATTTACAGATGGAAAGCATTACTTCATCATTACGGGGATGGCCGAATCCGGTTTATCCGACCAAAGTAGAAACGGATGCCGATTATCTGCACATCTTAGACATCGCTTTATCGCCCGAAAATGCGAAAGTTTGCCATGTGGGCGTTGCATCGCACAATTACTTCAGTATCGGATACGCCTATCTTTTGTCGGAAAAAAACGGCGTTTCGGAATACGTTACGTTTGAAATGCTTGAAGGAATGGCCAATAATCTGCCGCGCGTCATGCGTAAATTGCAAAAGCATATTATTCTTTATACGCCGGTAGTGAAAGCCGATCATTTTTTGAACGCTATTTCATATCTTGTACGCAGGTTAGATGAAAATACGGGAAAAGATAATTTCTTGAGCCATGTGTTTAATCTGAAATTAGAAAGTCCGCAATGGAATTTCTTGGCCGATCGGTTCCTTGAAGCCTATCGTATGAAAGACGCGATCCGGACGATTCCTTTCCGCAATCAAAACCGGAACGAAAAAACGGTTTCGCCGGAAAATATACATACCTTCGTCAATGAACCCGACACCGACTTGGATTTACCTCAAAACCGTCAATGGGCTTTGGATGTATTGAAAAAATGGGAAACCTCGGTGAATGAAAAGAACTTCATCGTTCCGGTTCAAATAGGAAATCAAACGCTTCTTACGGAAAATAAAAAACGCTATCTCGACCGAAGCCGTAACGACGAAGTAACGTTTTGCGAAGCAAACCTATCGTCTCAAGAGCAAATAGAAAAAATAATCGCAAGAGCGGAAAAAGACGTATCCGGATGGCGAAAAACCTCCTTGGATAAGCGTCGGAAAATCTTGCATAAAACAGCGGAAAACCTAAGCAATAATCGTGGCGATTTAATCGGCTGTATGGCGGCAATCACCGGAAAAACATTCACCGAAGGTGATATAGAAGTATCCGAAGCCACCGATTTCTGTCGTTTCTATCCGATATCTATGGAGCTGTTCGACGAATTGCCGACGGTTTCTCATCAACCGAAAGGCATCATTTTGGTCATTCCGCCTTGGAATTTCCCGTTGGCGATTCCTGTCGGCGGCGTTGCTTCGGCGCTTGCCGGAGGAAATTCGGTCATCTTGAAACCGGCTACCGTTGCGCTTCCCATCGCTTGGTTATTTGCTCAATGCTTCTGGGATGCCGGCGTTCCGAAAGACGCTTTACAAGTCGTTTGTCCGGCCGAGCGAACAGCGTTGAATTACTTAACGGCGCATCCTTCCGTCAAACATGTGATTTTAACCGGCGGAACCGACACCGCTTTTCGCTTGTTGGAAAACAGTCCGCGCACGCCTCTCTCGGCGGAAACCGGAGGTAAAAACGCCATCATCATCACCGCTGATGCCGATCAAGACCATGCCATATTAAATGTCGTTTCGTCGGCATTCAGTAATGCCGGACAAAAATGCTCCGCTTGTTCGCTGTTATTGGTTGACAGAAAAACGTATGAAGATACAACGTTTCAATCGAAACTGAAAGATGCCGTTACCAGTCTGCGCACAGGAAGCGTATGGGACACAATGAACTATGTCGGCCCGATGATTGACAATCGCAACGAAAAATTGCAGTATGCCATCGAACATCTCGAAGAAGGCGAATCGTGGTTAGTCGCTCCCGAATTTACGGATGAAAAGAAATATATTTTGAAACCCACCGTCAAATGGGGTGTAAAACCAAATAGTTATACATTTAAAAATGAATTGTTCGCACCGCTTTTGTCCGTAGTTTGCATTGATAATTTGGAGCAGGGGATTGCGTATGCCAATTCTCCGGAATACGGATTAACCGCCGGTTTACAAAGTTTGAATGAAGAAGAGCAAGCCTGCTGGAAAAACAATATCGAAGCCGGAAACTTGTATATCAACCGCGGAATAACAGGCGCTATTGTGCGTCGTCAGCCGTTCGGAGGAATGAAACGCTCCGCTTTCGGCGGCGGAATCAAAGCCGGAGGACCGAACTATGTCTCTTGTTTTATTGAATTTAGCGAGAACCCGATTCTTGAGGCGGAACATACGACGCCATTGAGCAATTTGGTTTCGGACGAGCAAGACAAAGATCGGGTGAACTTTGCTTTTTCCAACTACCGGAAAATTTGGAAAGAAGAATTTTCGCAAGAAAAAGATGTTTGTCATATCTACGGAGAAGAGAATACATTCCGCTATCTTCCGGTGAAAAGTATGGGATTCCGCGTTCAAGAAACAGACAATTTAGCGGATATACTTTTAGTGATGATCGCCGCGAATACGACAAAAACAGCGTTATCGGTAAGCATATCCGAAAGCAATCCGAATTTTCAGACTATCCGGAAAGCAACCGGCGCTTTAGCCGGTATAAAAACGGTTATCCAAGACGAAGCCGGTTTTATCGAAGATATGGAACAATACGAACGGATTCGTATCGCTTCGACGGGAGTATCGGACGCTCTCTATCAAAAGGCGGCTAAACTCGGAAAATATATCGCCGACCGGAAACCGCTCATCGAAGGACGAGTGGAACTGTTGCATTATTTGAAGGAGCAAAGCATTGCCTACGAATATCATCGCTACGGAAGTATTTTCGGGGAAAAATTTTGATTCGGGAAGGAAAAAATTTCTATGGAGTTGACCGGTAAATCCGCCCAACAAATAAAGGATTATTTGCGAGAAAATAGCTTAAAATTATACGTTTAAAGAGTTGTCGGAAACTTAAAAACAAAAAAAACTAAAGTCAGACAGCAAAGAAAAATGGTTAAATTACGTTAATTATTCTTAATAACTATAATTTATAGTTGATAAACTAAAATATATAGTTACCTTTGTTTCGTGAAATAAATAAAGCTGTAAAATCATGAAGCGACTCACTGCAAAGGAAGAAGAAATTATGGGATTTTTTTGGAAGAAAGGTCCTCTTTTCATTCGTCAATTGACCGACGAATACGATGAACCTAAGCCGCATTACAACACGCTTTCCACAATCGTCAGAGGATTGGAAGAAAAAGGATACATCGGTTATACGGCGTTCGGAAATACTTACCGGTATTATGCCTTGATTTCCGAAGAAGAATACAGTAGGAAAACCTTGAAGAATGTTATCTCCCGGTATTTCGATAATTCCTATACCCGGGTAGTATCAACGTTGATCGAGGAGGAAAACATTTCCATTGAAGAATTGCAAGCATTGATACAACAAATTAAAAATCAAAAATCCGAATGACGCAGTTCTTGGTTTATATCATCCAATCAACACTTTGTCTGACTCTTTTTTATTTATTTTTCAAGGTGTTGTTAAGTCGGGAAACTTTTTTTCGTTTCAACCGCTTTGTATTGCTTGCCGGGATGATTGTATGTGCCGGTCTTCCGGTAATCAAACTTAAAGTACCTCAGACAGTTGTAATTCAAGAGCCGATTGCAAAAATGGAACGTTTCTTTGTAATTCCGAAGTCGTCGAATGCGGTAATCGCTCCGAAAGATTATTTATTTCAATCGGGAACAAAGATTAACGAATATCCCGAATCCGCCGGAGAAATACCTGTATCTCCTCCCTCTATCGTACCGGTCACTATTGTAAAAATAACCGCAATACTTTATGGTACCGGATTTTTCGTTGTGCTATTTTCATTGTTCGGTTCTATCTTCAAAATGATACGAATCATTCGCAAAGGAACAAAAATAAAGAGGGGCAGATACACGGTTGTCTGCATTTCCAAGCAAATCTGCCCGTTTAGTTGGGGAAAATATATGGTATTGAATGAAAACGATTACCGGCAAAACTCGGATGAAATCCTTATCCACGAAGAAATACATGCCCGTAAACGACATTCATCGGATTTATTGTTTGCTGAATTTTTTATTCTGTTTCACTGGTTCAATCCCGTAGTTTGGCTGCTAAAGAGAGAATTACAGAATGTGCACGAATATGAAACGGATAGAGAAGTAATTAATCAAGGCATTGATGCAACAAAATACCAATTAATGTTAGTGAAAAAAGCTGTCGGCGCAAGGTCCTACGCTATTGCCAACAGCTTTAATCACAGTAAAATTAAAAACAGAATTACTATGATGTTAAAAAGAAAATCAACTCGTTGGGCAAGGCTCAAACTTTTATTGTTTGCGCCTTTAGCGGTAGTATTACTACAAGCTTTCGCCCCGCCGGAAACAGTCCGGATTCAAGAATCGCTAATTAACGGCGAAGATACAACAATTTTTGAAAAGCCCAAACAACCGGTGGACAAACCGGAGGTTCGAGTACAAGAAAAACAGTCCGAGCAACAGAAAACGAAATCTGTTTTGCGAGAAAACAATGTCATTATTACAGATGAGAAAGATGAAATCCTCTTAATCGGCGATAGCATTGAGATTAACTTTGACCCTATACAATTAGAAGAGATCAAAAAACAGATGGATGAATGTAGGGAACAGATGGATGAATGTAGGGAACAGATGGATGAGATCAAGAAGCAAATGGATGAAGATAGAAAGCAAATGGATGAATATACAAAACAGATAGATAAATAAAAGAGAACTGCTTCCATTTTTACGGTTTAACCGAGTCATATCATATTTTTACTCTTCCCGTAATAAAAACGGGAAGAGTAAAAATAAACCGGATCCGGATAATCGCGCCGTTTTATATATTTTTCCAACCGATTTCCTACCGACGAACCGGCCGATTAATATTCCAGCACGCGAGGCAGGGATTGGGCTTCATCAATCCATTTTTCCACTTCTTTAAGCGACGGTGTGCGGCGGGTGAGCTTTTTCACGGCGTTCACTTCTTCCATTTTTTTCGTAAGATTTTCGGCATTGCGCATCGCTAATTCGGGAACGGTGTCCACCCCCGCGACTTCAAGCAGTTCCGAAAACTCTTGACCGATACCGTTGATTCGGAAAAGATCCGCCATATTGGCGAATTTAAGTATCAATTTTTCGGAGATGCCTGTGGTTTCAGCCAAATTTTTACGTTCTTTTTTTGTTTTTGTACCTGCCAGCAGTTTGTCGGTACTGTTGATGCCGGCTTCACGAAGTTTTGCACCTAATTTTTCACCGATTCCTTCAATTTCTTCGACTTTATAATTTGCCATAAGACTTTATGTTATTAGTAATTCCTACTCGTAAGGCTTTTCGGAATACGCCTTGGTTTTCGACGTCAAATATAGTTGATTTTTCAAACTAAAACAAGAGAAAATCCGATTTTTTTAATAAAAATGAGATCCAAGATCGTAAAAGAGCCGAATTTTCGCATAATTTGAGACAATACCGTTCCGATTAAATTTCAAACTGACTGTTATAGAGCTTGGCATAAAATCCGTCTTTCATCAAAAGCTCTTGGTGAGTCCCCTGCTCCACGATGTTGCCTTCGTTCATTACCAAGATGCAATCCGCATCACGGATGGTGGACAATCGGTGGGCAATTACAAAACAGGTACGGCCTTCCATTAAAAGATTCATAGCCTGTTGAATCATCATTTCCGTACGGGTATCCACCGAACTGGTAGCTTCGTCCAAAATCAATATGCGGGGATTGGCTAATACCGCCCGGGCAATTGTGAGCAACT
>WRFZ01000099.1 GCA_009778655.1 Candidatus Azobacteroides sp. | reverse complement strand
ATATTCCTCAATATGATGACGTTTCAGATAAATTGAGTTCGATTGAAAAACAAAATATTGAATTCATCAAAAAGCATGAATGAAAGGTTTGATTGTACATTTTGTTAATTTTTCTAAAAAATGACAATTCTTATTTTAACACGTCTTTGACAATCGCTTGCGCAGCCCGTTCTGAAGCTCCGGGTGCTCCCAGTTGATTAATCATGTCTTCATATCCGGCTTGCAAGGAATCAATATACGATTCATTATACAATAAATCTGTCAATTCGTTTCGAATGTTTTTCTCCGAAAAATGTTCATTAAACAATTCACGAACAAGCGGTCGGTCGGCAATCAGATTGACTAACGAAATATATTTTACCTTGAAAAAATGCCTCCAGATCCATCCGGACAAATGCTTAAACGGCATTTTATAACAAACAGCCTGCGGAACACGCAAAAGTGCGGTTTCCAAAGTAGCGGTGCCGGAAGTAACCAAGGCGGCTTTGGATTGTTGTAACAGATCATAAGTCTGTTCAAAAACCACTGAAGCCGGATGATTTTTCACGAAAGATTGATAAAATTCCGGTCGGATTCCCGGAGCGCCTCCGATAACCGATTGAAAATCCGGAAAAACAGATGTCGCTGCCAGCATAGACGGAAGATTACTCTTGATTTCCTGTTTACGGCTGCCGGGCAACAACGCGATGATCGGTTTTTCGGACAAATGATTTCGACGCGTAAAATCTTCCCCTCTTTTTTCGGTATTTTTCCAATCGGCAATCGCATCAACCGTAGGGTTTCCCACATAAACGACCGGATAAGCTCGGCGTTGATAAAACGAAACTTCAAAGGGAAAAATGCAAAGCATCCGGTCAACATACTTTCGAATTGCTTTTATTCGTCCTCCTTTCCAAGCCCAAATTTTAGGCGAGATGTAATAAACAACCGGTATTTTTGTCCGTTCTTTAACAAATTGAGCAATTTGGAGATTAAACCCCGGATAGTCAACTAAAATCACAACATCGGGTTGATAAGCTGAAATATCATTTTTACAAAAACGCAAATTGTTCAGAATGGTTTTCAAGTGCAATATAACCGGAATAAATCCCATATAAGCCAATTCGCGGTAATGTTTTACTAAAACGCCTCCTTCCGATTGCATCAAATCGCCTCCGAAGAAACGGAAATCGGCTTCTTTGTCAATCCGCTTCAGCGATTTCATCAGGTTCGATGCGTGTAAATCGCCGGAAGCTTCACCGGAAATGAGATAATACTTCATGAATTATGAATTATGAATTATGAATTATGAATTATGAATTATAAATTATAAATTATGAATTAAAAAACAAATTTACAATTTATTTTTAGTAAAATCGAAGAAATATAAAAAAATAAAATTGAACGCTTCTTAAAAAAAACGGAGAAATCTTGTCCGGTTTTCCCAATAAAAGCGTACTTTTGTTGTACAAAAAACCGATAATTCATAATTCATAATTCATAATTAAATTCTATGGAAATCAAAAATTTAGAACCTACGCCGATATGGAGCTTTTTTGATCAAATCACTCAAGTTCCGCGTCCTTCGAAAAAAGAAGAAAAAATCGCTCGTTTTTTGCTTGATTTTGCCGATCAATACGGTTTGAAAGCAACAAAAGATGCAGCGAATAATGTGCTGATTCGAAAACCGGCTACGCCGGGTAAAGAAAATCGGAAAACCGTTATTTTGCAATCGCATATGGATATGGTTTGCGAAAAGAACAGCGACATCCCGTTTCATTTTGAATCGGATCCGATTCAAACCCGGATTGAAAACGGATGGGTAAAAGCCAAAGGAACTACTTTAGGCGCTGACGACGGAATCGGGATGGCAGTCGCCTTAGCGATTTTAACTTCGCACGACATTGAACACGGTCCTATGGTCTGTCTTTTTACGTCAGACGAAGAAACCGGTTTATCCGGCGCTTTTGCGCTGCAAAAAGAATTTCTTACCGGCGACATACTGATTAACTTGGACAGTGAAGAGTGGGGCGAATTTTGCATCGGTTGCGCCGGCGGAAAAAATACGATGGGCGCATTCACTTATCGGAAAACGCTGGTACCGGCCGATTATTTTTGGTTCGAAGTGTGTGTAAGCGGCTTGAACGGAGGCCATTCCGGTAGTGATATTCATGTAGGATTAGGAAACGCTAACCAAATTCTTACGCGCTATCTATGGTCGTTATTACAAGAATGTCCGGTGGTTTTAGCATCCGTTGACGGAGGAAATTTAAGCAATGCCATTGCGCGTGAAGCAAGAGCAACGGCGGGAGTTCCGGTTGCTTTCAAAGAACAAACGCGAGTACGGTTAAACCTGTTGCAAGCGCAGGTTTCTGCGGAATCAGCCAAAGTTGACCCGAACGTTCAGCTCTCCATTCAAACGGTAGAAACGCCTCAAGACTGCATTGATTTTGAAACCGGAACGGCGCTGATTTATGCGCTCTACGCTTTGCCGCACGGAGTCGTCGGAATGAGTCATGAAATTCCGGGCTTGGTTGAGACTTCTACAAATCTGGCGTCGGTAAAAATGAAAGACGATTGCCGAATCATTGTAACCACCAGTCAACGCAGCTCGACGGATTCTTTAAAAACAGACATAGTCAATAAAGTGACGTCCGTATTTCGTTTAGCGGGCGCTGAAGTAACGACAACCGAAGGTTATCCCGGATGGAAACCAAATCCCGATTCCACTGTATTGAAAGTCTCTGAAACGATTTATGAAAAATTATTCCATCAAAAGCCGAAAGTAATTGCAATTCATGCCGGATTGGAATGCGGTTTGTTTTTTGAAAAAAATCCCGGATTAGACATGATTTCCTGCGGCCCGACTATTCTCGGAGCGCATTCTCCGGATGAACGATTAGAAATTGCGACGGTCGAAAAATGGTGGAAATTTTTGGTTGAGTTGTTAAAAGCGATTCCGGCAAAATAAATCCGCCGATAAGCCGTTTAAAAGTTTGTCATTTATAAAAACAGCATGTATAAACCGTATTGGCTTTTTTATCTGTTTATCGTCTTTTTAGCGACAAACTTTTTTTCCTGTAAGGATGATTTTGAGAATTACTCCGATAATCCTCAAGATCTTCTTACTTTTTCCGTTGACACGCTTTCGTTCGATACGGTATTGACTACGGTTAACTCGCCCGTCCTGTCTTTCTGCGTTTATAACAGAAATTCAAAACCTTTACTCATTTCATCGGTTCAATTGGCTGAAGGGACAAACAGTGATTTTAAAATCAATGTGGACGGAATCGCGGGTTCATCTTTTGAAAATGTCGAAATATTAGCGAAAGATAGTTTATATATTTTTGTGGATGTTAAACCGAAAGAAAACGGCGAATATACGCCGACGCTTTTGAATGATTATATCATTTTTGAAACGCATAACATTCAACAGAAAGTCGTTTTGGAAGCCTACGGACAAGATGTTTATACTTGGCGAGGCGCAATTTTATCCGCAGACTCCGTTTTGGATAACCGAAAACCGTATTTAATTTACGATAGTTTGGTTATCGAAAAAGATGTAACGGTTGAAATCGGAGAAGGCTGTGTATTTTACATGTATAACGATGCGCAGCTTATTGTCAATGGAACGATTAAAGTAAAAGGCTCTTTAGAAAAACCGGTTATCTTTCGGGGAAGCCGTACCGATTATATGGTAACCATTCCCTACGATTTGATACCCGGACAATGGGGCGGCATCCGCTTTGCATCGGAAAGTTATGACAATGAATTGGAAAATGTGCGAATACGAAACGGTAAATACGGAATGAATTTGGACGTATGCGATGACCCGCTTCGAAGCAAGCTCTACATGAAAAACGTTGTTCTTACCAATGTTACCGGAACTTTATTGCAAGCGGTCAATTGTAATATTACGGCGGAAAATTGTGAATTTTCGAATGCAAAAGACGTCGTACTGTATTTAATCGGTGGTAAATGCCGGTTTACGCACTGTACGATTGCCAATTATTATCCGTACAATCCCCAATTGGGGTGGATTAATTCCGGTAATGAAACCCTCACCCTCTCGAATACCTTTATGAATTTGAATACGGGAGAACAGGAGTATTATCCGGTGATTAGCGCCGAGTTTTTCAATTCGATTATTTATTCTTCCACTTCTGCTGCTATCAGCATACAAACAATGAGTGCCGATACGATTATTCCTTATTTATTCCAAAACTGTTTGCTTCCCAATAAAGAAACGAACAATCCCCAAGTGGTTGATTGTCTTTTTCAAGTCAATCCCTTATTCCAAAAAACCGATCCGAATGATCCGGTAAAAAACACTTGGTATCCTTCCTTCGATTTTCGCTTGAAGGAAGATTCTCCGGCTAAAGATGCGGCTAATCTTGAAATAGCCGCTCAAATTCCTTACGATTTAAATGGTTTTAATCGGCTTGCCGATGGACATCCGGATTTGGGAGCGTATGAATATTATGAAGAAGAACAATAAACAAATGCTTATGAAACCAAAACTTTTAATCTTTGCGACTTTTATCTTGTTTTATTTTCCGATTTTCGGCCAAACCAATTTCCGGGTTATGTTCTACAATACCGAAAACCTTTTCGATACGATTGATAATCCGAAGAAAAACGATAACGATTTTCTTCCGGAAGGAGCGATGCATTGGACAATAGGACGTTATCAAAATAAACTGAATAATATCGCCAAAGTAATCACTTCCGCCGGGGAATGGAAGACTCCGGCATTGGTAGGACTTTGCGAAGTGGAAAACGACAAAGTAATCAAAGATTTGACTCAAAATTCTCCTTTAAGAAAAATGAACTACCGGTATGTTATTACCAATTCGCCGGATGTACGGGGAATTAATGTGGCCCTGTTATATCAGCGTGAAAAGTTCAAATATTTGGAACATAAGAGCTATATGATCCGGTTTCCTCATAATACCCGAAAATACACGAGGAATATTTTACATGTCACCGGACAAGTTTCCGATCGGGACACTTTGGATGTTTTTGTTTGTCATTTTCCTTCCCGGCGAGGCGGAGAAAAAGAATCGGAACCGGACCGACTGTATGTTGCATCCATTATTAAAGCCAAATCCGACAGTTTGATGCAAATTCGGAAAAACGCTTGCATCGTGATTATGGGCGATTTTAACGACGAACCCTCCGATGCGAGTATTTCCAAGATTCTCAATGCGCAACCGATTTCAAATAATATTAACCGTCAAGATTTGTACAATCTTTTTTCTTCTTTTGAAAAAAGAAAAAATACAGGCAGCTATAAATACCAAAGGCAATGGAATATGTTGGATCAAATCATTGTTTCCGGAAATCTGATTACCGGCGGTCAATCCATTCGGGCGCTTCCGCATACGGCAACTATTTTTTATCGGGACTTTATGACGATTGAAGATAAAACCTACGGGGGAAAACGTCCGAAAAAAACTTACCAAGGTCGTAAACACGAAGGCGGATACAGCGACCATTTTCCCGTTTTGGTTGATTTTGTCATTACCAATCGGCAGTTACCGGACATAAATTGAAAATTTTAACAAACTCTTGATAAAAATCCCCGAAAAATTAAAACATTTTAGCACTTTTACCGTTTTATATATAGTATGAAAATCGGATAATTTTACACAAATGAAAATGAGAACATATCATATCTGTTTATTGTTGCTTGCACTCGTTGTTATTTCGTGCGAAGACAAAAATTCCTATATACTTAAGGGAAATATAAAAGGGTTACAAAATTCGGAAATATATATTGTATCAAGTCCGAATTTACAGGTTGATACGATTCGTACCAAATCCGGCAAATTCACTTATCGAGGCGTATCTCCAACGGTTGAGCCTTTGGTGATTTACATGGAAAATGGAAACGCATGGATGACTCTATGGGTACAAAACGGAGAAAAGTTTTCCGTGACCGGCGATGCAAACTATCCGGAGTTGATTATGGTAAAAGGTGGCGAGATCAACAAATTGTTGTCCGAATTTAAGAATGAAAATTTATCGCTTATCAAAGAAAAATGTGAATTAAGAGATAAATTAAACGCCCGTTCGGAACATCTTGAGGAATCGAGCATAAGTAATGATGCTCAACTTTCTTCTCAAATGAAAAATGTGGACCAAATATTGAAAACCCGGGCGCAGGACTTTATAGAAGCCCATCCGTCTTCAATAGCCGCTTTAGTAATGATTCAAGATTATATTTTGGATATTGAAAACGCTTCCGACATCCGGTCTTTTTTAGATCTTCTCGCCGAAGAAGTGAAGACCAATCCGTTATACGAAAAATTATATACTCGTTGTTTGAAAGACTTACAAACGAAAGTCGGTCAGCCGGCTTTGGATTTTAAGCTTACGGATACGAAAAACGACACGATCAGCTTGGAAACTTTCAAAGGCAAATACCTTATATTGACCTTTGCCACTTCTCAATGCGAATTTTGCAAACCGGAATACGACGAATTACTTGCTATTCAAAACAGTTTTCCGTCAAAAGAATTGGCGCTACTTACAATCGCCTTGGATGAAAACAAAGAAGATTGGATACAATTGGCTCAAAAAGAAGGAATTAATTGGACTCAAGTAATAGATAGCACCGGTTGGGCTTCCGAGATGGCATCGCTTTACAATGTGTTGGTGATACCTTGCAATTATTTAATTGATAAAAACGGGATCATTATCGGATCAAAATTGCGTGCAGAAAATATTCAAACCATACTGAATGAAAAATTAAAAACAAAAAACAACCGATAATTCATAATTCATAATTCATAATTTATAATTAATTCATAATTCAAACCAACCCTTATAGCTATGTTAGTAAAAGTGTATGCGGCCGCCATTCACGGCGTCAATGCCAATATCATCACCATTGAAGTGAATTGCAGCAAAGGAATTAAATTTTTCTTGGTAGGTCTTCCCGATGTCAGCATCAAAGAATCGCATGAACGGATTACGTCCGCTTTAACCGTGAATGGATTTAAATTTCCTCGTAATCAGATTGTAGTCAATATGGCTCCCGCCGACATTCGGAAAGAAGGAGCCGCCTATGATTTACCGCTGGCTATCGGAATTTTAGCCGGCGCCGAAAAAATCAAATCCGAAAAAATCGAAGATTACCTCATGATCGGCGAATTATCATTGGACGGAAGTCTGAAAGCGGTGAAAGGCATTTTACCGATTGCCATTAAAGCAAAAGAAAGCGGATTCAAAGGCATCATTCTTCCGATGTCTAACACCAGAGAAGCGGCGGTGGTAAGCGGATTGGAAGTATATGGCGCAGAAAATATCGTGGACGTTATTCAATTCTTTAATGAAGGAAAAACATTGCAACAGACCATTATTGATCCGCGACAAGAATTTTATGCCAACCAATCGCGAATGGAATGGGATTTTTCGGAAGTAAAAGGGCAGGAGCAGGTAAAAAGGGCCATTGAAGTAGCTTGCGCCGGCGGTCACAACATCATTCTCGTCGGTAGTCCCGGCGCCGGAAAAAGTATGTTAGCCAAACGAATCCCGTCAATTCTTCCGCCTCTGACTTTGAACGAAAGTCTTGAAACAACTAAAATTCATTCGGTTGCGGGAAAAATCAATCACAACGGATCGCTAATCGCTCTTCGACCCTTCCGAAGTCCGCATCATTCCATCTCAATGGTAGCTATGGTCGGCGGCGGCTCCTATCCGCAACCGGGAGAAATCAGCCTTGCGCACAACGGCGTACTGTTTTTGGACGAAATTGCGGAATTTGGCAGGAATGTTCTCGAAGTACTGCGACAACCGCTCGAAGACAGGAAAATAACCATTTCCCGGGCAAAATCTTCCGTCGAATATCCGGCCGGATTTATGCTGGTAGCCTCCATGAATCCCTGTCCCTGCGGAAATTTCAATAATCCGCATAAAGCATGCGTTTGCGCGCCCGCTCAAGTTCAAAAATATTTGAACCGTATTTCCGGTCCTTTAATGGATAGGATTGATATTCAAGTGGAAATTGTTCCGGTCCCGTTTGAAGACATCTCGGATATTCGTCCGGCCGAATCCAGTGAAAGCATTCGAAACCGCGTGATAAAAGCGCGTCAAATTCAAGAAATGCGATTTGCCGAAGAAGAGGGAATCTATTGCAACGCGCAAATGCACACCCGTTTGTTGCACAAACATGCGCAACCCGATCAAGCCGGTTTAATAAAATTAAAAGACGCTATGGAACGCTTGAGTTTATCGGCCCGAGCTTACGACCGCATATTACGTGTAGCGCGAACCATTGCCGATTTGGAAGGATCGGAAAAAGTATTCGGCAGTCACATCGCCGAAGCAATCAGTTATCGGAATTTAGACAGGGAAAACTGGGCCGGGTGATTATTGCAGTTATTTTATATTATCTATCAACCCCTTACAGCCTTGCGCAACCGACCTCCTCAACCTTAGGCAAGGTTGAAGCCCGAAGTTCTATCGGTTGGAAAGGTCGGATACGCAAGGCTGCAAATTGCTGACACATAACATTTTCAATTCATAATTTATAATTTATAATTCATAATTCATAATTCTTAATTTTTATAATGGTATTCATAGGATTCAATCACCCGATCCGCCTGCGTTACCTTGATTAGCCGTCCGAAAGAATCGTAATCATACTTCGTCACCACGCCGCGCGGGTCGGTCATTGACTGAATGCCTACTAAGGGTTTGTAAGTATAGGTAGTGACAAGGGCATTCGGCAGTTGCGTCCGCAGATTATTAATGGTTATCGAATCCGCCGTTGTCAGTTCGTTCTTGGCAGCGATGGTATTCAATGAAGATTCCGCTATCTTGCCCGTTACGTCCGAATAAGCGACGCCTTTAATCTCGGCGATTGGATATTGATAATTATAGCCCCAAAGGTAAACTGCTTTGTCGGCGTTGTCTTTCGAGATGTACAACGGATTTCCGTAAGAATCCCGATTATAAAATTGAATCCTGCTTTCAAGTGGATTATTCCCGACGGAAGAACGAATATATTCCGGTTGAAAAATATTGGTATTCCACTGTTTATAGTCCGTATGCGTGGTACTGCAAAGAGCGGTAACATTATTTGTTACCGTCTTTATCGTATTCTCGATTGTCGGCGCTATTATATTCAATGACAACATGGTTGTGTACGGGGAAACGGTATAATCGTACGGATACTTATTCTCTGCTATGATTTTCTTGTAACCTAAATCCGTTTCTACCCTGTTGGGATATTTATTTTTCCCGTTATCGTAATAATAATCGGTTACGGTTTTGACCTCCTGCCCTTCCCGATAATCGGAAATCTCTTTCTTTTTTATGTTATAACCGCCCGTATATAAATAATAGAAATAGTAGTTAAACACTTCGGAAAATATCACGTTGGGAAAATTATCCATGATGTCCTTACGGTCATTAAATGTAAATTGAATAATTCTCCCTGTATAACCGGAAGTAATACTGCTGTAGGTTGTATAGGGCAGAACTTTAAAATTGTTAAATACGGGATCTTTATAAAATTCATAATAACATTTCTCCCGTTTCTGGATTTGCAAACTTTTATTCAGCCATTCAACCTCGCTCAACAATCCGTTACCCCATCCGCATTTGGTTCGAACATACTTGAAATTACTTTCGGGCCCTCCGCCTACCGTAATAGCCCCGCTCGTTACGGCATATTCATTGGGATTTTCATACGTGTAATGATATACTTTCGCTCCTTCATGATTGCTTTTTTCTCCGAAATATTCCGTTACGGTTTCGTAATGAATATTTTCGGATAATCCCGCCGGAACTTGATTCTGCAAGGTCCTTACTCTGCTTTTTAAATAGGTTTTATACATATAAGCATTAGGACCATCACCACTCATGGCAACATCAAATTGAGCCGTAGCGCCCGGGGTTCTTACATTTTGCATGTCGTAAGGGCTGTTTGCCAAATAACCGTCAACATATTCGTATTCTTTGACGGTACTGTTTCCGACAGCGGGGTCATTCATGATTTTTTGGATACGCATACCGTTTCCCTGACAGGAAGTACACCCGTCAACACTTTGGTCTCCTTTATATTTATTCGATTCCCACACGAAAGTCGTTTTCCCTTTGGTCGGATAAACGATTTGTTGAAGCGTTTGGGCCTGCTGGTAATACGTACTGACTTTATAGGCATTGGGATCTCCGAAGCTGACCATGCCCGGATTGTTAACATTCGCAAAATTGAATGTTCTTTGGGCAACAAGTTTACCGGCATCCACTCCGTTATAATAGCCCCAAAAATCAACGGCGCCGGTATTTCCGCAAAGCAGGGAATTATACGTGAAACCGTATTTTTCAACACTGCTTCCCTGTCCGGGTTCCAGAAAATCCATTGAGTTCAATTGAAGGTAATTTCCGGTTTTCGCCTGATTAAATTTTATCTCCTTTATCAATGCGGATGATTTATTATATATGCTTAGTTTTGTTATATACCGGTTGTTATTAGCTGAATTTATTTCCGAAGTAAAGACAACTTTACCGTCCGGAAAGTCTATTTGTTTCAATATTTTCGCATTATAGCGCGTAAAATAATAACCGTTACCGCTGACCCAACCCGATTCTCTGTAATATGCAACCGGACAAGGCCAGAGAGCGAATCCGTATCCCGTGTAATTTCCCGTAGTTGCACAAGGAATAGGAATGCCATTAATACCGGGATTAATAATATTAGTGGTACAATTATCAACAATTTCAATATACGAAACTTTTTTTGATAAATCATCAACAAGGAACGGATCGCTGTAAGTAAATGTCATTGTTCGGTTTTCCGGAGTGGTTATTTTTTTCAGATACCAACCGGTTCGAGATCCGAATAAGTTACTGTTATCATAAGCATAAAAAGTAGTAGCGCTTTCATATTCTCCGTTCCCGAATTCGAAAATATTTCCGTTATCATCCGTTATCTTAATGGTTTCTATCAGGTTGTTATTTGTAATTACGGTATAGATATAAGGCTTACGGGGATAGTCATATACTTTAAAACTGCCCGACGGTTGTTTATCAATAATAAATCCTCCGTAATTGTTCAAAAAACCGAAACTAAATATATCATATTCAGCATCAATATTATAGACGTAGTCGTAGAATTTGTAAAGATACATGTAGTCGTCATTATTATTTTGATTTATCGTGTTCCCGGACTTTAATTCGGAGGGCCTCGCCGAGGTTTCGTCCGGTTTGTTGTTTATTGTCCTCGTAATAATACCTCCGGCGTCCAGAGTCCACCCGAATCCGACATTACTTATGTCTGTTCCGGGCTTTACGTTGCCTATATGGTATTTTAAAGTCAACGGAATTTCCAGTGTTCCCATTTTAATCGTCTCAAGCGGAATATTTATATCGGGTACTCCCGTACTGTACGACACTGGGTAATCGCCGTATATAGTAAAAGCGGCAGCTTGAGGCGACGGCGGGATGACCGTTGGTACATTAAGAAAATCAGTCGTTTGACTGAACAGAGAAAGTCCCGATGAATAAAAAAACAGGCACGCCATTGTCAATATCCGATTTGTAAGTTTTATTTTTGTTTCCATTTTATTTTTTGTTTTTATTTGTTTTTTGAGATGACAAAGGCTGCAACCGGATTTTTCGTCTGCTCTGCCTTTGATATAAAATATTATTTGTTAATCGGTTGAATAATTATTTCAACCGGCGAGAGGGTGGCCCGCTTTTGAAAAAAGCGAGAGAGTTAAAAGTTATATTTAATAGTTTGTTATTCGTACATTTCTATTATGCGCTTCATTATAAGATCTTTTGGGCAGATTTAGATTGGATTAAATTCAAGATAGCACTAACCAAATAACACAAGATAATCCGCCTCCAAAAAAGTATAAATATTTCGCCGTTTTAGTAATTCCTATTGTTTGTAAAAATAATGAATTACACATTTTTATCTCCAAATATATAAGAATAATCAATAGAGATAAAGTTACTAAACAAACACCTAATTCTAAACGAAAAGAACTCATAAACCATAAATTTATTATTATTACAAAAAACAGAGTTATTAGTAATACTTGTGTTAGTCCCCAATAAAGTCTTTTATTCATCCAAAAACTAAATCCGGTTATTATTAGTAACGAGTATAAAAACAAATTTTTATAACAGGATTCTTTAT
>WRFZ01000098.1 GCA_009778655.1 Candidatus Azobacteroides sp. | reverse complement strand
GTATAAGCGTTTTCGATACCGGTACGAACCTTTTGAATTGACGCTTCTTTTTGAATTAAATAATACGTTCGAAATTCCAAACCTTGCCCTTTAGCATTTATATCCGGAACAGCTTGTATTGCTCCCAATATGTCAAAACTAAAATGGGTATTTTTAGGCAATTCTTCCACAACGCCGGAAACCACGAAATCTATTCCCCAAGCAGAAATCGTTTGATTCATGGCCGCAGCCGGAGAACCGAACATAATATCGGCATAACGGCGCGTAATTACTGCCGCATTCGGAGCCGTAAAGCTTGTTTCCGCATTACCTTCGACAAATTTCATTGGGAATACCTTGAAAAATTCAGGGTCAGCCAACTGCGTCTTTACATTTTGAAAACGTTGATGTCCGCTGACCACTTCGGTTTCATAAAAATTGTATAACTGTGTGGCGGCTTCGATTCCCGGAACGCTTTGAGGAAGGTCTAAGTAAGCTTCCCGTAAATTAATGTCGTTATAACCCACATTATTTTCTCTTTCAGCTACCGTTAACAGGCGCACAATTCGTTTATAGTCGGGAAAATGCTTATCGTAACTCAATTCGCTTACCACGAATAAAATCAAGAGGATGGAGGCTGCCAATCCGATGGCTAATCCGGTAATATTCACCCAGAGGAAAAATCGGCTGCGTTTGTAAGAATTAAAGATATTCATAATCGTATTGCTTTATGTTTTTTATTTTCTACTTAAAACAATACCATAATCGTGCCAAATTTACAATTAACTAATAACCAACATATTAATGATTTTCAATTTTTAAAAACTGTAAAATTTCTTTACACTGAGTGTAAAATTTACTTACACATTTGCTTTTATTTGCTGCATGGTTTACAAAAAATTTACCGGCTGTTGAAGATAAAATCTAATTTTTGATTTGTATAATGTTCAAATTTTTGATCGGAACTGATAAGCGTAATTCTTTCTGTTATTGCTTGGGATATAATTATATGGTCAACAGGGTCATTATGGGATTTTGAGATAGATAATCTTGAATAAGTAGCAAGATGTTCTCTTTTTATCGGGAGTAATTCAAAATGAACAGCATCAATACCCGGTAGGATTTCTTCCGGATTTTTCCATTGGGTTTTTATTTTATCTTTTTTATACAAGTAGATAATTTCCTGTATAGAAGCTGTACTGACATATAGCCGGTTATTATAATCTGTCAATAAATCTAAAACTTCTCTTTCCAATTCTTTGGAACTAAATAAGAAGAACAAAACAATGTTAGTGTCTAAAAGATAACGATACATAAAGTAATTATTTCATTACAGCCTTCATATCTAATATTTCTCCTATGCCGTCGGGATGCTCTTTTAACCAAAGACCGGCAGGAGATAATTTATCGGACGTCTTCTTATATGTAAAAACTGTTTTTATGCCATTTGGATAATAGTATGCCTTCGGGCTCCTTTTCCTTTTTTTCTTTTTTTTTGTTTCTTTTGCTTCCATATTGTTTTGGATAATATTTACAAAGATAACGCTTTTTTCTGAAATATACATTATAATTCATAATTCATAATTCATAATTCATAATTACTCCTTACCAGTTTCCTCTCGCTTTTATTTCCAGATACTTGTTGATTACATTAATGGTTAATTCGTTGGGATGAGTAAGTAAAGAAAGGATATTATTTTGACGTAACTTATAAATAATCAATCGTTTTTCGTATTCCAGTTTTTCGGCGATGACGGTTTCGTAGGCTTCTTCCTTGTTTTCCGGTTGCCGTCCGACGAGGGATTCCAATTCGGTATTCTTGAAAAAAACGACCAATACGCTGTGTCGTTTAGCCATCATTGATAAATACCGAAGTTGCCGCTGCATGGCCGCTACCGAATCGAAATTGGTGAATATAAGCAATAAGCCGCGATTCTTGACATTTTTATTCATTTGTTGGTATAAAGACAAAAAATCGCTTTCCATGAAAGTCGTTTGCTGATGATAAAGCGCTTCTTGAATGTGATTCATCTGTATGGGGCTGCGTGAAGGCGGAACGAAGGTATCGAATTTCCGCTCAAAAGTCAACAGACCGGTTTTATCGCCTTTCAGCATGGCTACGTAGGCAATGGCCAGACTTGCGTTAATCGAATAATCCAACAAAGTCATTCCGTTGAAAGCCGATTGCATCGTGCGGCCTTTATCAATAACGCAATACACATTTTGCGCACGTTCTTCTTGAAAAACATTTACCATCAGTTTATTGCGGCGAGCGGTCGCTTTCCAGTTGATTACCCGATAATCGTCGCCTTTCACATAGTCTTTGATCTGGTCGGGTTCCATCATTTGTCCGATACGCTTGATTTTCTTATTTCCGGCTTGTTCCAATTGATTGGAAGTCGCCATAATTTCGTATTGCTTCAAATAAATGTAAGAAGGATAAGTTTTTACATTGTAGGGTGTTCCGGTTTTAAAACGGCGACTGATCAATCCGATTTTTGTACTTGCAAAGACGAGAATACGGTTAAAACCATAAACGCCCCGTTTTACCGGACGTAAAGTGTATTTCAATACTTTGTCGGCTTGTTTATTCATCGTTAAAGTGAACAAAAGATCGCGCCGTTGAAAAATGTCCGGAATCTCATCAATAATTTCCAGAGAAACCGAGAAAGGGTAGGAGTTGGTCAAGTGTAAAGTAATTTCGTTTTCGTCTCCGTTTGAAAATCGTTCGGAACATTCGCGTCGGCATTGGATAGCGTTTTTATTGGCCGGAAACAAAACGACGATTTCATATAAACACAAGACAATCAATAAGAACAAAGCGAATTGCGCTACAGTGAACAGCAAGTCGTTCCGAATCCCAGCGATGAAACAAAGGACAATTAAAGTCAGGACGAGATATAAGCGTTTGCGAATAAACATTATTTCGGGACTTCAATTTTTTCTATCAACCGTTTGACAATCGTGCTTGCCGAACGTCCTTCCATTTCGGTTTCCGGAGAAAGAATCAACCGATGTTGCAAAACGGGAACGGCAATGTATTTAATATCGTCCGGAATAATAAAATCCCTTCCTTGCAACAAAGCGTAGGCTTTGGAAGCGTTTAATAAGGCGACGGAAGCGCGCGGCGAAGCGCCCAAATAAACAGCCGGACTGTTACGGGTGGCAAGTATGATTTCAGCAATGTATTTAAGTAAGCTGTCTTCCGCAATTACCCGGCCGACCAATTCTTTAAAAGTACGGATTTCCTTTGCCGAAAGAATCGGTCGGATTGTGTCCAATTGCGTGAGATTTTTGTTTTCATGATGCCGTTTCAAGATAATAAATTCTTCTTCCGGCAAGGGATAATTGATGATGATTTTCATCAGGAAGCGATCCAATTGGGCTTCCGGAAGCCGGTAAGTTCCTTCCTGTTCCACCGGATTTTGAGTTGCCGCTACCAAGTAAAGCTCGCCCATTTTTCGGGTAACCCCGTCAACGGTGATTTGACGTTCTTCCATCACTTCAAACAAGGCGGCTTGGGTTTTGGCCGGCGCCCGGTTGATTTCGTCAATCAACACAATTTCGGAAAAAACCGGGCCTTTATGAAATTCAAATTCGCCGGTTTTCAGATTAAAGACCGAAGTTCCGAGCACGTCCGAAGGCATCAAGTCTGGAGTAAACTGAATACGGGAATAATCCGCGTCAATCAGTTTGGCGGTCAGTTTGGCCAACAAAGTTTTGGCAACGCCTGGAACGCCTTCAATTAATACATGACCGTCGGCCAAAAGTGCGGTCAAAATCAAATCAACCCCTTGTTCCTGTCCGACAATGACGGACGCTATTTTCGCTTTCAACTCTATTACCTTTTCCGAAAAGGCAGTCAAATCAATTCTGTTTGCTGTTTCTTCCATATCTTTATTTATATTTTATTCATTTTTGCCACCAATCGCATCATTTCGTAGTCCGGTACAAAAGTGGATTCGTTGATTACTTCCAAGTCTATAAACAGACGGCGAATTTCATCGAAAGGTTGCCCGGTTTTAGTTGCAACCCGATTATAAAAATCGTAATCGCGCCGTTCGTTGACAATATCAATCCCGTATTTTCGTTTGAGGTCTTCTCCCCAATAAATCTGTTTTTTCAGAAGTATATCGGCATTGTTGTTTTTCAGCAGGTAGAGTCCGGCAATGGAACGGACGAAATCCAGCATTTTATTGGCTGGCGGCCGGATTACCGGAATGATTTTTTGCTTTCGTTTGGCCGTAAAAATCATGAAAACCAACAGGCCGGCTAAGATCGTATAATACGCCCATCGGAATGCCCTTTCACGAAGTATGACCCGAAATTCCGATTGACTTTTTCCGCCTTGCGAACCTTTTTCATAATATTCGGTTCGCATCAACGGTTTTCCTTCCAAATAAGCCAAATGTTTCCAAATGTACGGATTGATTGAATCATTGAGTATGCCGTAGTTCGTAAAAAGTAAAGGATTGGCGATTATAATCAGATTTCCCTCGCCGATTGCATAACGAAGACTGATGGTTTTCTCGTCGGAAACGGTTGAAATTCTGTACAAAGAATCAAAATAAGTATAATTAACCGTATCCGGTATTTCAAAATAATTTTTTACCAAAGGTTGGGGTAGAGTAAGGACGATTTCTCCGGAATCCGAAGCGCAAAAACGGATGTTTTCTTCCGTTTGTTTGACGCTTAAATTAATGAGATCCTCATATAAAAACGAATGATTAATAGAAATATTCAAAGAGTCTTGCAATGCGCCGGAAATATCATTTGTCGCCAGAATCGCGGAGCCGCCTTTTTCTACATAGTTCAAAAGAATTTTTGTTTCGACGCTGTCTAAATACAAGTAGTTGGCAATCACTAACAAATTGTAGTAAGGCGGTATTCCGACCGTATCATAATCATTGTCGTAATCTTCGCCGGTTTCTTCGCTCAAATATTGATTATCGGAAGGAGCGAGTGCATAAAAGCTCAAATAATTATGTAAATATTCTTCCGGCCATGAATCATTCAGGATTTTATCAAAAGCATAGGCGCCAAAGGGTTCTTTATCCTTGGTATCGAATGTCGGAACCCATTGATGTCGGATGAAAGCTTCTTTATTCAGCCAATACATAGGTAAAAATAAAAGCAAAATAAAAATTGTATAAAATATTCCTTTTTTCATCCGGTTCTCATTTTTTGAACGATTTCGGCAGCCGTTCGAAATCCGGCAAATTTTTCAACATCGGCTTCCCCTTTTCCGTATCGGTAATAAACAAATTCACCGGACAAATTCCGAAAAGATTTCCGCAAATTCAGGTCTTTTATTTCATAGACGTATTCGTTTACGGTTTTGTTTGTATCATACGAAATACAATCCCGGTCATGAAGTATTTTCAAAGTTTTCAAGTATTGCCAACGAATAGCATCGGAAAACCGCTTTTCTTTAATCGAGTTTTCAGTCAACAGGTCTAAGTTTTGGACTTCAATATTTTCTTCCGCAATGGAGTAGGTCAGCGGATTTTTTTTACCGAAATAAAAAATACCCGGTTTGCTGATATATAAAATAACTCCTATGATAATCACGATGAAGATGCCGACGACTTCCATCAATCGGTCAAATTCATCCCGGTCTATCGTTTTTTTGAAAACCCGGGACAACCATTGATTGAATTTCTCGTGTAAAATATCGAAAACGGACTTATTTTTAATTTCTAAACGGTAATAATCATAGAACTTTTGGTTTTTAAATTTGGTATAGGTTTGATTATTATAGGGTACAGGTTCAACGGTTCGAATTTCTTTTTTTGCATACGCAAGCGTATCCTGTCCTTTTATCAAAACGGTAAATCCGGAAAAAAAGAAAAACAAACAAAGTATGAGAAGCGCTTTCTTCATTTTACAGATTTTCAAATTCGCTTACTTGGGATTGTAACGAAACGCCTTCTTCCTTTTCTACAATTGAAAAATACTGAAATGCAAAAATAACAATCAAAATCGGATATATCAAAAGCGTACCTATGGCTGACAAGGCGGCAAGAATGTACAAAACTATATTTTGCTCTCCGGGAAAGAACATGGATACCATTTCGAAAGGCGCGGCAAAAACCATATACACAACAAAGAACAGTATTCCGGTTATAATGATGGCGACAAACAGGCTTCCCCAATTCTTAAATCCCAATGAAAAAGAGATTTTGATTGATTCCATAGTTGCTTTTCCGGAAAAATAAGACGGAAAATAAAGCATGCTAAAAAACGGCGCAAATGCAATAATTAAAAAAAACAATAATAAGAAAAGCAATACTAAAGTTGCTACAAAAGAGCCTGTTAACGAAGAGGCAGTTAAAATTACGGACATACCGAAAATAAAGGCAATAATCCCTACAATTACTATTATGGGTAAATATACAATCAAGGAAATTAAAGCGGTTTTTCCGGCAAATTTGAAAAAATTACCTTTCAAATCGTTCCATCCCGTTGTTTCAGTCAATTGATTCTGTTCGTAATGAACTAAAACCGATCCGGTCATGGCATACAAATAAACAAAATTCACAAAAGAAAAAAGAAGTAAAAAAGGATAGTACAAAAAAAAGGAAGACAAATCGGAAATGATTCGAGTATCGGACTGTTGCATTAAAAAATAAGCCATAATAATCGCTAAAGGAAGTCCTCCGATCAAGATGTTTTTGTACAACACTTTCCAATTTTGTTTCAAGAAGTCAATAGCTGCGGAAATCCGTTCGCCGATGCTGCGGTTTTTGTATAATTCAATTCGATACGACATAATTGTATTATTTAAATGTATTATTGTTTATAACTTTTGATAATTTTCTCGGATAAATAATATAATAAAAAATTACAAAACTCAGTGATAATAAAATGATTGCTGCGCGAACAAAATCGGGTAATTCCGTATAACGGGTAACAAACGATTCAAGAAATCCGGCAATAATGAATATCGGAACGATGCCGACAATAATTTTCATGCCTCTTTGCGCGCTTTTTCGAAAAGAAACTATCCGCGAATACGTTCCGGGAAAAAGCCAACCGTTTCCCATCGTAATTCCGGCCGCTCCGGCCACGATAATCGCCGATATTTCCAATGTTCCGTGTATCCAGATCGTCAAGAACGATTCTTTAAGGAATCCGTAGTCGTAAAAGAAATATTGAAAACAACCCAACATTATTCCGTTTTGTATTAATATATAGGCGGATGCGATTGATGTAAACATGCCGTAAATAAAGATATAAAAAGAAACCCAAATATTGTTTACCGTTATTCCGAAAAACATAATTCCGCTGTGCATATCCTTATAAACGGCCATCGGGTCGCCGTTCTCGATATTACTTAAAGTCATATTTACATACGAATCGCCCAGAATCAAGCGGGGAAAATCCGCATCGTTCGCCGTAGAAAAAATGCCTATCAGAACGCTGACGACAAAAATCAAGAACGAGTACAACAGTTCTTTCCGCGCATGATACATCACGAGAGGAACTTCTTGTTTCCAATAAGTGAATATTCGGGAAAATTTTTCCTTTTTCTTGCGGTTGATAAACTGATGCAACCGAATTGACAAACTGTTTAAGTAAAGATAGATACGAGAATTTGGATACTGCGATTGCGCAAAAGACAGGTCGTTTGTAATATCAATATAGATATCCGCCAAGGCGTCGGGAGATTGTTGTCCGATATTTTTCAAACAATCTTCGTATCGTTTCCATTTTCCTCTGTTTTGACGGACAAAGACGGCTTCTTTCATATCTATCCTTTTGCTGCAATTTCGTAAATGGCCCGTGCGTCCGTCATATCTAATTTGCGGAACGCTCCGAATTGTCCGCCGGTATTAATTCTCAACGTATGGATCAATTGATCAATGTCGTTTGATTGAATACCTAATTGAACGAAATTAACCGGGAGACCGAGCGATGAGAAAAATTCTTTCAAAGCGTTAATCCCTTTCAGAGCGGTTTCCTTCTTGTCGCCGTTAAATTCAATCCCCCATACGCGAACGGCAAATTGAACAAAACGGTCAATTCCCGAAGTATAAACGTATTGCATCCAAGCAGGGAATATAACGGCTAATCCGGCTCCGTGCGCTATTCCGTACAAAGCGCTTAATTCATGTTCCAAACCGTGCGACGCCCAATCTTCTTCTCGCCCGACGCCGCAAATGCCGTTGTGCGCCATCGTTCCGGCCCACATAAGGTTGGCGCGAGCTTCGTAGTTGCGAGGTTCTTTCATCGCTACGGGAGCTTCTTTAATTATCGAAAGCAAGACGGCTTCGCATAAACGGTCGGTTATATCAACGCCTTGCGTTTGCGTAAAATAGCGTTCCATGACATGCGCCATCATATCGGCGGCTCCGTAAGCCGTTTGATTATTCGGAAGCGTAAACGTTAATGTGGGATCCATAACGGAGAATACCGGACGCAGATACTGACTTTTCAGACCTCTTTTTAAGCCTTCTTTCTTTTTGGTAATCACCGTATTTTCGGAACCTTCGCTGCCTGATGCCGGAATTGTCAAAATGGTTGCTAACGGCAAAGCGCGGTTAATGGTAACCGTTTTTTCAAAGAAATTCCAAAAATCGCCGGCATACGGAACGCCTGCCGCGATTGCTTTGGCCGAATCAATCACACTGCCTCCGCCTACCGCTAAAATAAAATTAACCTGTTCTTTTCGGCATAGTTCAATACCTTGGTAAACCATTGTGTCAATCGGATTGGGCTGCACGCCGCCCAATTTCACGTATTCGATAAACTCGTTTTTCAAACTGTTTTCCACTTCGGCCAGCAGTCCGCTTTTGACAGCCGATTGTCCTCCGTAATGAAGCAAAACTTTAGTTCCTCCGTATTTCTTAATCCATTGTCCCGTTTTTTCTACCGTATTTTTGCCGAAGATAAATTCTGTCGGGCAGTAAAATCTAAAATTATCCATAAATATATAATTTCATAATGTGAATATTAAAAACTTTTTTGCGCCTTTCGGCTGACTTCATCCAATACCCGCATCAGATCAACGGAAAAAGCATGCGGTAAATCGGGACTCTCAATCAGTCCTTTGTCAAGGCAATCCATCACTTCGGCAGCTTCGTAATTGTATCCGTTTCCGGAGAGATTCACCGGGATTTCCGTTTCTCGTCCGTCATTGGTGCGGAGCGTCAAGCGCGTCGGCATGTGAAACATCGAATGCAGTTTCAGATAACCGCCTTCGCCATATACGCGCGCTTCATTGTCCAAAATCATTTCAAACGAAGAAGTCAGCATACTGATTTCTTTCTTTTTGTGTTTAAATAAAACCGATGTCGTCCAATCGGTTCCGGTCGGAGCGGCTACCGACATCACCTCGATTTTTTCGGGTTTGCCGAATAAATACATTGCCGTAAAAATCGGATAAATTCCGATGTCCGGGATTGACCCTCCTCCCAAAGCCGGATCATAAATCCGATTGTAAGGATCGAAAGGAGAGATAAAGCCGAAATTACATTGAAGCAGCAAAGGGCGTTGAATAGCTCCGCTTTCCACCTGCGCTTTGAATTGAATCATGCTTGGGATGAAGCGGCTCCAGAGCGCTTCCATCAGAAAAACATTTTTCTCGCGAGATTTATTCACCATTTGTTCCGCTTGCGATAAGTCGGATGCAAACGGTTTTTCACACAAGACGGCTTTTCCGGCTTCAAGACACATCATCGTATGTTCGAAATGCAGGTTATTTGTAGTCGCAATATAAACAATATCCAATTCCGGATCGGCAAGCATTTCTTCATACGAACCGTAGGCTTTGACAAAGCCGTGATTTTCTTGAAATACTTTGGCGCGCTCCCACGAACGAGAAGCTACGGCATATCGTTCGGCGTTCGGCAACAACTTCAATCCTTCGGCAAACTTTTGGGCGATTCGGGCCGCGCCCAAAATTCCCCATTTATACGTTTTATTCATAAGAAATCTATTTTCAAAATTGATTGTACAAATGTATATAAAAATTATGAAAAAAAATCTTCCACGCTCAAAGAACATGGAAGATTTAAAATTAAAACAAAAAACGGTTAAATAAATATTGATTAGTAATCCGTATTTTGAAGGTTGAAGCTCAGTCAATCTTTTTCGCATGGCGAGTATATGGCAGGAATCATAATTTAAGAGAATGACGAAACCTCACAATTGACAATTTGAAATTAATAATAAATAAATAATCTCTTTATTTATTGTTTTTGTAAAAACAATACACTACATTTGTAGCATTTAATTGAAAACTAACGCCGATGTTTAAGGGAGAAAGTAACAAATAATAAACAAACCGTAAATTTATGGAAACAAATGATTCTTTTGCAGAAAGGCCGTTGTGGCCGTTTGATTTGGAAGCGGACGGTATTTATTACCGGCACGTGAAAGGTACTGATGAAATAACGGTAACATCCAGTCCGTATGACCGATGTGAATACCATGAGGATTTTATTATTCCCCGAAAAGTTACCTATCGGGAACGGGAATATCGGGTGACGGGTATAGGAAAAAACGCTTTCGGTTATTCAGCTGTTTTTTCCGTTGAGATTCCGGAAACCGTAACCGCTATAGGTGAAGACGCTTTTTACTGCTGTACCGGACTTGAGAGTATTTCCATTCCCGCCGGCGTGAAAAGTATTGGCGATAAGGCTTTCTCATCCTGTTCTCTTCTGAAAACGATTGTTTTACCGGAAAGTATAACCGAAATAGGGGAGGCGCTTTTTCGTTACTGCGACCGGTTGGAATCTATTACGGCAGTTCCAGGGAATCCGATCTATACGGATATAGACGGCATTTTGTTCAGTAAAGACAAAACAATGCTGATTGCCTGTCCTCCGGGCAAAAAAGGAAGTTATTCCATTCCGGGAGAAGTAACTGCGATTGCAAACAGTGCATTCCGTACCTGTTCAAAACTTACGAGTATTACCATTCCCGCCGGCGTGAAAAGTATAGGACGATATGCTTTCGGAGAATGCGAATCATTGATGGAAATACGGGCAGATGCGCCTGTTCCACCCGTTTGCGGGAAAAACGCTTTTAAAGATATTCCCAAAGATTGTAAATTGATTGTGCCGGAAAGCAGTAAAAAATCTTACCGGGAAGCGGCCGAATGGAAAAATTTATATTTTAAAAATTGATAATTATGTTTGGAAATCAAAGTTTTTTAGTCATCGGCGGCGGCGCTGCCGACATTATGAGCCTCGTGAACGGGGGCTATGAGATTTCGGATTGCAATTTTGCATTCGAGCAGGGGGTTGACGAGAGAGGGAAAGCGACGACGAGAGTATATAGCGGCGCTTTTCATATCACGCTTTCACGATTGCCTGATAATACATTGATTGAATGGGCGTTGAACTCCCGTAAATATTGCGATGGTTTTATCGTGGTATTGGATGCAAACAACATTCCGGTAGAAAAATTTATCTTTATGAATGCCGCATGCGTTGATTTCAGCATTGACTATACACAGCAGGGCGATAACTATACAACCACCAAATTGGTTATTCAAGCCGAAAGAATCGTGGTAGGCGACGGCATCGAATTTGAAAATGAATGGAAATATGATTAACTGAAAAATGAAAAGATTATGTTACCTTTAGCAAATGTTATCGTAAAATTTATCCTCGAAGGAGAAACATTCGAAGCGGAACACTTCGATATTAATTTTAAACAGCCGGTCAACCGCAACGGTCAGCCGCAGTCCGAGATGAAGGGGGGACAAATCAACCTGTTTCTTACTCAAGCGGCAACAAACAATTTATATCTTTGGGCGAAAAAATCAACCCTTTTGAAAGACGGGAAGGTTCTTTTTCAAACCGATATGGGTATGACCGTGTTGGAAGTGGAATTTATCAATGCTTACTGCGTCAGCTTGGTTCGACGTGTCAACGCATATGCGGGGACAGGTACGGTGTTGGCTGTAACGCCCGAAAGAGTGAAATTAAACGGAAGAGAACTCAATAATAAATGGAGGAACTGAATGATGCCGTCAAATCAATTTCTTGACTATTTGTGCAGTATGGGATATGCACACAGATTAG
>WRFZ01000097.1 GCA_009778655.1 Candidatus Azobacteroides sp. | reverse complement strand
AATTAATGCCGGCTCCGTCTTTCTCGGTCATTACACGCCGGAAAGCGCCGGAGATTATGCCTCCGGAACAAATCATACGTTACCGACCAACGGATATACCAAGGCTTACAGCGGAGTGAATTTAGACAGTTTTTTGAAAAAAATAACCTTCCAAGAAATATCGAAAGAAGGTATCCGGGATTTAGGCGAAACAATTCAAGTGATGGCGGAATACGAAGCCTTGTATGCACATAAGAACGCGGTAACCTTGCGAATTGTACCGTTTGCTTTTACGCCGCGCATCATCACTTACGGAAGTCCGGAATACCGTTCGATGTGCAAATTGCGAGACGAAGTGTTGCGGAAACCCATCGGTCTGCGATTGACGGAAACGGAAATTTCACGCGATAAAAACGATACCTTGCTCGTTTGCATGGAAAACGGGGAAGTAATTGCATGTTGTATTCTATCCCAAATAAATTCCGATACGATTCAATTGCGGCAGATGGCCGTCGCACCTTCTTATCAACGAAAAGGTCTCGGTAAAAAATTACTTCTCTTTGCGGAAAAAACAGCGAAAGAAAATCAATATTCCGTTATTCGCATGCACGCCCGAAAAACAGCTGTCGGTTTTTATGAAAAAAGCGGATATGTTATTACAGGGGAAGAATTTACGGAAGTAGGTATTCCGCATTTCGAAATGGCGAAAAGACTGAGCCGGATTGAATCCTAAATTCGTATTTATTTTGTACATTTGCAACATACTAAACAATCAAGTTATGCCGAATAAATCGTATAAAATTCCAAAGAATCCGTCAAAAACCGTTAGCGAACCCGCTACGGCTTATCAGCGTCAACCGGCAACTGCCGAAATTTCGTCTTCCGATGAATGGAATCCCAATGTTCCGTTTCACGGTACGCAAGAGGAATGGTGGGAACATTTCCGACGAATTGAAGAAGGTAATTTCTCAACATGGGAAGAACATCAAAAAAGATTTGACGCATGGAAGAAGGAATATCTCGCAAACCGTATGTGATTAGCGATAAATTCTTTGATAGTCGTTCTCATATTTATGACTATGGTATCCATACGTTTGGTTATTTTCAAACAGAACGTTACAACCGACAAATAGAAAAAACAATTGAAACGCTTTCCGATTTCTATTATGCTTATCCCGAATGTCGCCATCTTGCAACCAAAAGCCGAATATACCGCAACATTATCCTTGATTCACATCTGATTATCTACCGGATTACAGCCGAACGTATTGAAGTGTTAGATATTATTCATTCCGCTTCAAGTATCCGTAAAATTCGCGGCGTTCGCAAAGTTCGCTTTTGAATTATGAATTGACCAAATTAATTCGACATTAAATTCGATGATGCACACAATACCGTTCAATTGCTGCAAAATGCCAAAACTTTGAAATTAATATGAAATCGGGTTCAACTCGAATTTTTTCAATTCCAAACTCTTTTGTACTTTTGTATCCGAATTGAATTGTGTTTTACGACAGATAATTCATAATTTATAATTCATAATTCATAATTTCAAAAAGATGATTGCAACAAAGTACGACCCTTCCGATGTTGAGAGCAAATGGTATGATTATTGGATGAAGCACGGTTTTTTCCATTCGGAACCGGATGAACGAGAACCTTATACGATTGTGATACCGCCTCCGAACGTCACCGGTGTGCTGCACATGGGACACATGCTGAACAACACGATTCAAGACATCTTGATACGCCGCGCCCGAATGATGGGGAAAAATGCTTGTTGGGTTCCCGGAACCGACCACGCTTCGATTGCCACCGAAGCGAAAGTCGTTGCCAAATTAGCCGCCGAAGGGGTCAAAAAATCCGAACTTACCCGTGAACAATTCCTTGAACATGCTTGGGAATGGACGCATAAACACGGAGGAATCATTCTTGAACAATTGAAAAAACTCGGCGCTTCCTGCGACTGGGACAGGACCTGCTTTACGATGGACGAAAAACGTTCGGAAAGCGTAATCAAGGTATTTGTTGATTTATACAATAAAGGGTTGATTTATAGAGGTGTGCGGATGGTAAACTGGGATCCGGAAGCAAAAACGGCTCTGTCGGACGAAGAAGTCAATCATAAAGAACAGCAAGGAAAACTGTATTATTTACGGTACAAAATAGTATCCTCAAGTCCGGGAGAGCCCGAATATGCCGTTATCGCTACCACCCGTCCCGAAACCATACTGGGCGATACGGCAGTCTGCATCAATCCCAACGATCCGAAAAACGCTCATCTCAAAGGCAAAAGAGTGATTGTACCCATTGCCGACCGGGAAGTTCCGATTATCGAAGACGAATATGTAGATATAGAATTTGGTACCGGTTGCTTGAAAGTAACTCCGGCACACGATGTCAATGACTATATACTGGGTGAAAAATACAACTTGCCGGTATTGGATATTTTCAACGACGACGGAACGTTGAATCATTACGGTTTGCACTACGAAGGTAAAGACCGGTTCGAAGTTCGCCGATTGATTGAAGAAGAATTGACGGAAAAAGGACTGATGGAAAAAACGGAATCCTACGAAAATAAAGTGGGTTTTTCCGAACGAACCAACGTCCCTATTGAACCCAAACTGTCAATGCAATGGTTTTTAAAAATGGAGGACTTGGCTAAACCGGCCCTCGAAGCCGTAATGAATGACGCCATCCGATTGATTCCTCCCAAATTCAAAAATATGTACCGCCATTGGATGGAAAACGTCAAAGATTGGTGTATTTCTCGTCAACTTTGGTGGGGACACCGAATTCCGGCGTATTATTTGCCAGAAGGCGGATTTGTTGTAGCGGAAACCGAAGCGAAAGCGCTTGAAACGGCTCGCGCCAAATCGGGAAACAATCGGCTGTCATTAACTGATTTACGCCAAGATGAAGATTGTCTGGATACGTGGTTTTCTTCGTGGCTGTGGCCGATTTCCGTATTCGACGGCATCAACGAGCCAGATAACAAAGACATTGGTTATTATTATCCCACCAATGATTTGGTAACCGCTCCGGAAATTATTTTCTTCTGGGTAGCGCGAATGATTATTTCGGGGTACGAATACCGACATGAACCCTGTTTTCGGAACGTATATTTTACCGGCATTGTCCGGGATAAATTGGGACGAAAAATGTCGAAATCACTGGGAAACTCTCCGGATCCGATTGAGTTAATGGACCAATACGGTGCGGATGGCGTTCGCATGGGAATGTTGCTGACTTCTCCGGCCGGAAACGACCTTCCGTTCGACGAGGCGCTTTGTGAACAGGGACGCAATTTCAATAACAAAATCTGGAATGCTTTTCGTTTGGTAAAAGGTTGGGAAATCGCGAATATTCCGCAACCCGATTCGGCCGCAATTGCGATTCGGTGGTTTGAAGAGCAATTATCGCAAACCATTGAAAATCTCGACGATTTGTTTGCCAAATACCGTATTTCGGAAGCGCTGATGGAAGTTTACAAACTGTTTAGGGATGAATTTTCGTCATGGTATTTGGAAATGGTTAAGCCGGCTTACCAACAGCCTATTGATCCAAAAACCTACGAAGCGACATTAAAATTCTTCGATGCCCTGCTTCGTCTGTTGCATCCTTTTATGCCTTTCATTACCGAAGAATTATGGCAAGCCTTGGAAGAACGAAACGAAGGCGAAAGCATCATGGTTTCCGAGATGCCGGGTGCGAAAAATACAAACAAATCCGGTCATGCGCTTCTTGATATGGAACGAATGGAAGAAGCGAAAGAAATTATTGCCAACATCCGTACCATCCGGGCGCAGAAAAATATCCCGAACAAGGAACGATTAGCGTTGCAGGTGATTGGAGAATATCCGACGGATTATTATCCGGTATTGTTGAAAATGGCTAATCTATCCGATATTGAAAGGACTCCGGAAAAATCGGACGGAGCCGTTTCGTTCCTTGTGAAAACAACCGAATTTGCCGTTTTACTCGGGAGCAACAACATCAACGCAACCGAAGAATCAGCTAAACTTAAAGAAGAACTGAAATACCAGCAAGGATTTCTGGAATCGGTTCTTGAGAAATTGAACAACGAAAGTTTCGTTTCAAAAGCGCCCGAAAAGGTGATTATGATAGAACGAAAAAAACAAGCCGACGCCGAAAGTAAAATCAAATCGTTACGGGAAAGCATCGCGGCGCTCGAAAATTGAATGTAATTATAAAATATACGTACAAATGAAAAACAATGCCGAAAAAATCTTACTTCTTTTATTGCTATTATGCACTTCCTGTTCAAGTATTTATCGGTTTTCGGTTGATATACAGGAACCGGCTCCGGTTACTTTACCGGTATCCGCTCAAAATGTTTTGATTTTGAATAATGCAGTTGTTCAACCGAAAGGATACGGAATTGAAAGAACGTTTGACGGACAATCAATTCCCTCGGACTATCTTTTATCGTTGGATTCTCTGATTTGGCCGGCTACAGATGAAATTGCCGCTGTCTTGAATGAATCGAATTTTTTCAATACAGTCGCTATTTATCAAAAGCCTCTTCGTACTGATAGCGACCGGTTTTCTCAACCTTATCTTTCTCCGGAATTACAATCTGATTTCTATGATTCCGAAAATTTTGACGCCTTGTTTGTGATTAATCAATTATTATTTTCTCTAAAAGAAGACATCAATAAAAATAAAGTCGGCATTCTTTCAGACGGGCTAACCGCTTTTGTAGATTTGCGAGCCGATGGCGTAATCAGTTGTAGCATGTACACGTATGGAGATGAAAAACCAATAACTACATTTAACATTTCCGACAGTTTGTTTTTCAAATCTATGGTTAATATTGATCCGATAGTTCTTTTAAAAGAGATTCCGGAATACGTGTTTCGTGAATTATCTATCGAGCTTGGAAATCAAGCGGCAAAGCGTTTTATTCCGACTTGGAAAACATCGGATCGAACACTTTTCACCGGTTCCAATTCCCGGATGCAGGAAGCTGCCGGTTATGCTGCCAACCACCAATGGACCAAAGCCGAACCGATTTGGGCCAATGAATTTGAAAAAAAGACGAAACCGGCAGATAAAGCAAAAATCGCATTCAACTTGGCGGTAGCTAACGAAATGCAGGATAAATTCGAGTCGGCTTTGGAATGGGCGCAAAAAGCAAAAGAATATCTGAAAAATGCCAACCCGAATAATGATTCAAAGGAAACTGAACTTACCGACGAATACATTTCCGAGTTGGAAAGGCGCATCCAAAACAATCAATTGCTGGATTTGCAATGGGGAAAAGAAGAGAACCCGTGACCGGAGGACAATCGTTTTCCGTTTGTTTTTAATATTTATTTGTTATACAATTAATTTTTAAATATTTATTCTGCATCCGTATCTGTCCCACAAATCCTGCAATTTTTTTTCCATATCTTTATCATCCGTCAGATTATTCGTCATTCGGGTTTTTATCTATGGCTTCCGAGAAATAATAGAGAGCATCATTGTTGTTATCGGCAATATAAGATATAATTCCTAAGGTATTTAGCGCAATGATATCGTTCGGATTATTTTCCACCAATTCCGACAATAAATTTTGCGCCTCATTCCATTCCCCTTCCCTCAAACTTGCAAGCGCATAATCGCGGGTATAATCCTCAAGATTGACATTTGCTCTTTCACGTACAACCACAACCAAAGGAATCGGCGGCATCGGGTCTTACGAATTTGGTTTCCGGTTTGGGAGGATTACCGGATATTTCGCCGATGGATTCGGGATACGACCCCGACGAAGCGGAGCGGAATTAATACGGCAACATCAATTGAAAAAGAAGCCTCAAAAACGCAGGGGCTTGCAACGCTAAAATGAATAACTGACAATTAAAATTTATAAGAAATACGGCACAATCGGTATTAAACGACGCATTATGGAAAAAGAATAACGCCGATAAAAATGCAAAGAGAATGTGAAATATTGATAAATCAACAGTAAAATTCAACAGATTATTTTAAAAAGTAAAAAATATTCCGCATAATTTTCTAAATAATATTTTTATTTTAAAAATATTTGTTTATCTTTGACGCATGACATTTACATGCTGTCATGTGTGACAACATGTAAAAATGAAAAATATATACGATAACTCTTAAAAACTAAAACTTATGGCAGAATTAAACGCAGCGGAAGCAACGGTGGTGATAGCGGGAACTCAAGTATTATTTAAACGCCTGCAATTAGCTCAAAAATTCAATGCGCATCATACCTGTGAGATAGTGGTGGATTATGATGCTTTCGGCAAGGAAAAATGGATGGAAAATCCGACAAAGTACATCAGATTCATCGGTGAAGATATTAATATCACGTTCAGAATGAAGACGTCAAGTGAAACTGTCTTATTTTCCGGGATAGTTACGAACGCGGAATTTACCGGACGGCACGGAAGCGAAAACTCGATAGTCATAACCGGCGCCGGCAAGACGATTTTATTGGACGGCAAGCCGGCGATGGATTCGTTTACGGATTTGCCTTTGCAAAACATTGTGGAGGAAGCCGTCTCTAACAGCGGAAACGGCGGATCGGTAATAGCCAAGCCTAAATTCAGTTCGAAACTTGATTATGTATGTCAATATGGCCTAAGTTGTTGGGAATTTCTAAATTACCTCAGTTGGAATTATGGGGAACCGCTTCTTTATGACGGTCAAAATTGCTATTTCGGAATGAAAACAGGAGAAACCGTAACATTGGAATATGATAAGGAAATGACTTATTTCGATTTGAGCGCCAATCTGGTTCCTCAAAAGTTTAATCGCAGGCATTACTTGAAACACGATGATAACAACATCAACAAGGACGACCCTTCGGATGTTCCGGGAGTACGCGGCTATTTGGCTGTATCGAAACAGCAAGCCGAAAAGATTTTCACGTCTGAAGTAACAACCCCGTTAATGGCGGACGTCAATTCCAAGCAAGACTTGGACGATTTGGTGGAAGCGGAGAAAAGCCGGGCAGTCGGTGAAATGCTTATCATGCGTGGCAGAACACAAACCTGCAAGGTAAAAATAGGTTGTTCGGTTTCAATTCAAATGCCGGCAAAGATGAAAATACTTCAATCGGTGGACACCTTTTTGGTTACGGAAATTACGCATTACATTGATGAGGAAGGACATTACAGCAATTCTTTTTCCGGAATCATTGACGGAATCGAAAACATTCCGATGGCGGAACCGAAAATGCCGATAGCGATGCCGCAAATAGCCATAGTCAAGGAAAATGTAGAACCTCGCGGACGGGGATTAGTGAAAGTTCAAACAGATTGGCAAAAGCTTAAAAACAAGACTACCAATTGGATACGGGTTCAAAGTCTGGATGCGGGTAAAAGCGATATCGTGCCTTTCAATCGCGGACATGTGTTCATTCCGGAAATAGACGACATTGTGATGCTGGGATTTGAATACGGCGATCCGTCCCGTCCATACGTGGCAGGAAGTATTTTTTCGGAATTTGTGAGCAAGGGCGGCTATGCGGATAACAATATCAAATCAATCAAAACCCGCAGCGGGCATACAATTGAATATAACGATAACCAAAGCGGCGATTGGGGAATTACTATAAAAGACAAAAATGACGATATTATCCATTTTGATACCAACGGCAAAAGCATCCGTATTTCCGCTCCGGAAAAAATTTCAATCGTGTCGAAAGATATTGAAATAATCGCACAAAATCAATTGGTACTCCATTCGGAAAAAGATACGCAGCAAACAATTGGAACGGAATTCAATCAATCGGTTGGCGGAGATGCGACTCTTGTATTTGGCAAGAATCTTAAAGCATCTGTCGATGCTGCTGTGGAAATGAAGGTTGCAAAGGATGCAGAAGTAAGCATCCATGGAGAATTAACCGAAATGGTAGATAAGGATGTCAAAATATCATCGAGCGATAAGATGGAAATCCAATCGCAATCGGATATGACTTTGAAGAGCGGCTCAAACGTTTATATTTCAGAATAGTTTATGTATCAATTCCGCACATTGAAAAGTCTTTATTCTGTAATAATTGCATATCGTTTACCTGATTATACCGAGCAAAAGTACAGATGTAAAATCGTTGTAAAGGCAAAACGAGAGAAAGAGAATTACCTGTTTACATTGGAAGAACGATTGGATGTAAGATTGAATAATGAGAAGCCTCAAAAAGTCGTGGATAATCTGATGACGCAGTTAGGGAACTGTTTATATCCGATAGAATTGCATGTAAGCGCAACCGGAGAATTACTTTCGATTCCCAATTTTGGGCAAATCAGAGGGAGATGGTTGGAAACCGCAAGGGAATTGTTGAAACGGAACAGGACTCAAGAATTCAAAAACTACCTTGAAGCTGCAAAAACCAATTTATTCGATGAACGGCGTTTCTTAAAATCTTTGGCAAAAGATACTTTTATTCAAATGTATTTCAAGGATTATCCGGCTAATAAGGCTGAATTGGAGTTTGTAAATTTTCCGTACCAAAACAAAAAAACGAGTTTTTATGCACGGAAAATACCGACTGCCAGCCGTGCTTATGCTCTACTTCCGACTTTCAGAGAACCGAAAGTGCAGGAAACCGAAGGAAAATTGGTTTTATGGAAAAATAATGAATGCGGTGAACCGTTTAAAATAAAAGCGAATATCCGCTTACTTACTTCCGAATCGGAATTATACCAAAAAGACATTTTGATTGAAGCAGATGAAAACGAGCATAAAGTAAAAACAGGCTTATTTTTTTAAGTGATTATTATTATGGGGAATAAATTTATAGTCGAAAAAGCGATGTGTACCTGTAAATTCGGTACTACTCCCGGATTTCTCAAGGTGACAGACCAAAAATTTGCGCATATTAACGGGAAAAAGCTGATAGCTACCACGATGAATCTGGGCAATGTGTTTCAACCTCCGGGATTTACGGTATGCAAGGCAGGCTATTCTAAGTCCTGCACTCCGGCGGTTGTCAGGTGGAGCGGCGCATTTGAGAAAGTGAAAATCAATCGTATTGCGGCGCTATTGACGGAAAAAAGTAAGGGAACCTGCGCTGCCGGCTGCCCAGATTGCATCGAATTTATCACGCCGGGACAAATAGCCTTGCCCGGAGCAATGCAGATGAAAGAAGCGACCAATGTGTTTCAAGGCGATATGGATCCGGTGGGCGAATCGCTGGCATTGAATGAAAATCAGATAACAAGTTTAACAAGAATAATAATGAAATAAGTTATGGCAGCGCTCAATATCACCGGCGTGAATATTCTTACGAATGTTGTCCGGACAAGTGAAATAAAGGCAGAAACCGATACCATGTTTGAACTGGAGTTTAACCGGAATTTATTGCCGGTTGATATGCCCGTTATCCGGTGTCATTTGTATGAACCGATTTTTGATATGGATTATTATTTGGGCGATATTAATGTAGTGGTTCCGCTAACCGGTTTCTCAAGTAACAAATACAGATTTGTCGTAAAGTTTCCCGAAGAATTGGCAGGCGCCGATATTATTATGAATTTTTACATGAAAGAGGTTCCTCCCGATATGACGGCTTATACCCAATACGGCGCATTACCCTCTTATGGCACTCCGCCTGTTGCACCAACCCGGGCAGTCACTTTGAAAAGCAATGTAGAAGGCGCTCCCAAAATAGAAAGTGTATATTGGGGTATAGATGAAGATATCAAATTCGGAATACAATCACCGAAACGGACAGCGGCGATTCACCGAAACGAAATAGCCTATTTGCATATACATACGAGGGGATTATACGGAAGAGAGATACGGTACAGAATACCGTATAAAAATGGGGCAACTATAGATTATTTTGGAAATATAATCAAAGTTAAAAATAATACAATCATACATAATTTCCCTATAAAACCTTTTTTGGCAAATTTATTAAACATAAATGATACGGGAATTGCAGCCAATGAAATAGTAGCTCAAGCAACGACGAAACGAAATGGACCATTTGATATTAATGATTTTGTAGGCACTGAGAAATTAGATTTAGAACTGACGAGTGATGCTGAAATTATCCCTGTAACGAGGCGTATATATGCAAGCAGTGGCAATGATATTGAGCCTCCACAGGTAAGTGATGCTCAATGCAGAGTAGAATTCAGACCAACCGAGAATTATAAGGGAAATTTCGGCTTTTCATGGTTCAGAAAAAGAGAATTAAATGTAGCGCCTTACAAAACGGCGGAAGTTACAAAAGACCGTTCATTAAGCACGGGAAGTAGTTACAGCCGTTCGATAACTGTTAACTACCCGTGCAACGACCATGATTTTTCAGAAACAATGGGCAGGCATTACGAAACGTTACCGTCGGGAGTAAGACAAGTGGTACAAAATGGAGATGATTCAAGCGCCGATTTTGTTATAGATCCCGATATGGTAGAAAATCACAAATTGGATTATCGTAAAATATCGTTTAGTTGGCTCAACGCAAACGATGGATACTTTGTTCCGGTGATGACCATTCGCAAAGATGAAACAGCCGAACTAAGGCTCTTTATCGAAATAAGAGAAGAGGTGGAGAGGATTGATTTTGAATTCGACAACAGCAGGGCTATAATCGAAGGTTATCTATCCATAACTCCCATATCTATAGTGCCTATTCCGACATCTTTATCGTCTAAAACAGTGAAGAGACCATACGGCGTGTCGAACTTCACGATAAGAATCACATGCAAAAAAGAATTTTCCAAAGAATTGATGTTGAGGGCAAAAGCCTATTCCAAAAAAGACCCGGCGCAAACGGAAAATGCTCCGCAGATATGCGGGGAGGTTCGCATCCTGCCCAATGATATTTCGCATCAGAGAAATATTAAGGTGGTGTTCTTTAATGTTAAAACCAAATTAGATGAAACGCAACGTCCTCAAGATGGCATTAAACGGAATAGTACAACAGAAATAGATAATTTAAAAAAGTTTTTAGGTCAGGCTTATATCGTAGTACATGAATTTCGTCAAATAGATATTAATTTATCTGAGGAAACAGATTTGGCATATCTCAGAACTCAACACACAATAGGAGATAACATAAAGGTATTCAACCCTTCTAAAGAAACCCAATTGACCGATTTTTTGAAAACGAAATATGATTCAGATTATTATGAAGACTGGCTTAAAATATTTTTTATTGCCGATAAATGTACAGATAATCCAACGACGAGTAATAGCGGTTTTTCTTCCCGAAAATATAGGAACTTTATAGTTTGTTTTGGCGACCAAACCGTATATCCAAACAAAACAACTGCAGCTCACGAGGTAGGTCATGCCCTCGGTTTACCCCATACTTTTGACGGCAGCACCTCGCGAGCCAAATATGTGTATAAGGATGGGACAACGGATAATATAATGGATTATTCCAGTTTTGCTGATGTTGATGCCAAAAGTTTTTTTTATTGGCAATGGCGTGCCATGAATAATCAATTACTCTAAAATAAGAAAAATGTGAAAAGAGTCTATTTTATAATATTATTACAAGCGCTTATAGCAAGCGCTTGTGCACAATTAAAAAATGATACAGCTATGGTAGAACATTTTAATTATAAGGCAGTCGAGGGACTGTCATATCCGAGTGTACTCCTTCAAGAAGGCGATTGGCTGATTGGCATTTCGTATGCAAAAGATACTAAGAATGGTTTCCAAGATGAATATGCTCCGGCAAGAGATTTTTATATTATTACGAAGATTTTTCACCCTAATGGCGTTATAAAATATCGTTGCAAGTTTT
>WRFZ01000096.1 GCA_009778655.1 Candidatus Azobacteroides sp. | reverse complement strand
TACGTGAATTTGCGGCGGTCCCGTTAATCTTTTTACTCGCATATCAAATCAAATTAATTAAATTAGCAATTACCAAATATTCATCTTCCTGATTCAAACGTCCCGCCGGATCCAAATCGGATTGGTGTTCGGCCGTTGCATTTTGAATCTGCAAGGGGCCGGGTATATCAATTTGTCCGTGGAAAGTAATATCAATACAAGGCGTGTTGCTTACCGCGCAAGTCGCCCGACTGTCGGGCATCAAGGGGTAGGCATTACCCGGCAAGCGCATTCCCTTATATACGTTCGACCATTGCGTAACCTTGGGCGAACAGGGGCGTTTGCCGCCGTAGGAGCAGGAACCGAATCCGGGCGGATAAAACGTATTTTGCAAATCGCGGGAAGTGGCGATTTTTCGGTTTCCGTGATTCACTACCACCAAATTGTGACTGTTGACTTTCAGCCGTCCCGGCGTCGTGCCGAATTTACATACGCAGACGGCCGTATCAATAATAAATTGTTTTTCCATTTGCTTTATTCGTCTGAAATTAAACTTTTATGATCCCGTTTTGCGACTTGGACGGTTTCCGTTTCGAGCGTCCATTGCTTCCGGTAGCGGGTTCCTTCCCGGTCGCTTTCTATCCGGCCTTTGATTCGTCGGATCTCTCCCCCATCGCCGGTTTCATAGACGGTATCGAATGTTCCGTTGTGTTCCGGCTTGATTTGCATGATTTCGCCCGAAAGGCGAAAACGATTAACGCCTTCCGGGTTTATCCGGTAGAAATAGGATTGATCCGTTTCCCGGACGGGGAAATTCTGCCAACAGATCGTCCTCACGTCATCGTCTTCGGTCGGCGTGAAGATGTCTCTGAAATACAGATTGAAAAAAGTATCCCTGTAAAGCGAAGCAATCAGCGTTTTACTGTCGGCAGTATTTTTCTTCGAAAACCAAAAGTAACGTTCCAATTCGTCCGAAGAAGCCTTGGCCTTCCAATCGTCGGCGCACTGTTGCCGACGCTGCTTTATTTCGTTGAAATTGAGGACATCCGACACCCATAAGCGCGGCGAAACGCGCAAGTGAAGCGGATAGAGACAGTTCCCCATTTCGCACATTACCCGATCCATCAATTTCTCGGCCGGCTTTCCGTTCAAAAGCACTTCCGAACGGTTGAGGATAAAGGTATAACTGTCCCGCTCTTTTTCGTAGCGGGCAACGACGTGCAGCTTACTGCTGAAAGTAGAGCAGTAATTCTCTTCGCTATCCATGATATACTTGCTTTCTATCCGATAGCCGATTTGCATAAAGCCGAATAATAGTTGTTCCATCCTTTATCCTTGAGCTATATCAACCGTATCGCCGCTTTTGAGCGTAATCTTTCCCGTAGCTTTCACGAATACGTCTTCATTCACGGCATTCACGCTGAGTTTACTTCCTTTCACATTGATTTTACCATCCACCGTGAGGGTAGCGTCTTTCAGAACATCCGCGGTTAAATTCTTCTTTACCTGCGTGCGTTTGTTTTGCTCTATGAATGTATTTTGATTCTTGGCCGAAAGGACATGCGTTTCGCCCACACTTTCGGTTTTGTTTTTCCCGGCGCTTTCAATCATATCTTCTCCGGCCGACATGCGAATGTTTTCTTTTGCATACAGATCTATATTTTTGGCGCTGATCCGGATGTTTTCGGGGGCCGTGATTTCTATTGATTTATCTTTGGTGCTGATATGAATGAGATTTCCGCAATCGTCTTTGATTCGGATTCCCCACGCTCCCGATAAATCATCGTTAAATTCCAAGAGGTGTTTACTTCTTGTACGAATAAATTTGACATGATTTCCGTCGCCGCCGCCCAGATTTTCGGCGTTTTTTCCGTGAAACATGCTGCCCATCACAAAGGGTTGGGCCAATTGCTGGGGATTCAGAAAACTGACCAATACGGAATCCCTTATTTCGGGTATGAAGCAGAACCCTCTCGATACGGGACCTTTCCCGTAGCCGTTGCCGCCGGCGTCCGAACTCATTACCGGCATCCATGCGTTGCATATCTTCTTGTCGAAAGGAAATTTCACTTTGACCCGCCCCAAACCCAGCGGGTCGAAGTTATCCGTCACTTCCGCTTCAATGGGATAAGGAGTCGGCAGGGGAACTTCGGGCATGGCAAGATGTTCCAGATCAGCCGGTACGGCTTCGAAAAGGCATTTGTATCGGCCGGCCTCGTCCAATTCGTGGACAACGGAAAAAACGCGGTACAGTCCGCTGATTCCGCCGCTCATGTTTTTGGGAAAACTGATGTCTATCAGCCGGCCGATTTTGACGTCCGCCGTTTTACATTCCCCGCGGATGTAAAGCATCCGACTTCCCGTAGCCACCTTCTTGAACTTGACGGCTTCTTTCAGACTGCCCATATCCGGCACATCAGCCGCAACCGGCACATTCGGTTTGCGTCCGCCGGCGTTCAATCGGTCGGAACGGCCGCTGATTTGGTTCAAGTAGTTCGTCGCTCCTTCGATGTTGCCCGGAGAATCCTGCACCAACATCAAATGTTCGTCGCGCTTGTAATAGTAGTTCGTGAATTGGTTCGGGAGAAGTCTCGAACCGATTTCCAGCGAGCGAAGTTCCATATCGTATTTGAGCGGAACAACCGGAAATTCCGGATAAGGACCTATATATAAATCCATTCCGGTATATAAAATCCGCTCGTTGAATTGTTTGCAGATTCTCTGCAAAAAACGCCAATCCGATTCGCCGCATTGGATGGCGAAGTTAATGTCGGCTTTCCAAGCCGGTTTAATAACGCTGTCCAAATTCAATGTACCGCCGGTAATTTCTTCCAGAATGAGTTTCAAGTTCGTATCGGAATAAGTCTGCATCATCTCTCCCCGTTCGAGTTCGATGGTGTTGCTTTTACCGATTAACAATACGCCTCCATGCACGCCGTCTTCGGCAATCATCCTCACATTGGTCACAACGCCGGAGAAAACGTAGGCGCTTCCGCCGTCGTTGCCGTTTTGCAAGTCGCAGACCACTTTCGCATGCGCCAATTTCAAGTATTTGTCGGGCGAATTGAAAAACCCGGCATCAATGGTCTTGTGATCCAACAACAATTCAAAATCGTGATGTTCGCCCATGGTTTGACTTATCTTCAAGCTTTTGCAAAGTACCTGTTCGCCGTCAACCGAAGCGATCGCTTTTACTCCTAATTTTTTGTCCATACTTGTCTTAATTTATAATTCATAATTCATAATTTATAATTCATAATTCATATCGCTCGCGTCCGTAATCCGTAGGTTGTGCTATCGCTTCACCTACGGTTAATAAAGTGCCGTCACTGCGTGACTTTACCACAGTAAATCGGAAACGATATATTACTGATGACGCGACAATAATTCATAATTCATAATTTATAATTCATAATTCATTCTCCATTAAGATGCGAAAATTATAGAGGTAAGGCGACTGTTTTTCCAATTCGGTCTTCAATTCCGATTGCGTTACCGGATTTTGCATCATTTCCCGGTATTCGGGATAAAAAGTCAGACAGATATCAATGGTACGCACGAGTCCCGCTTTGGGCTTACTGCTGCACATAATGCCTCGTCGTATCTGCACGTTCTGCAATTTATCGCCGAATTTCAGCCGGCAATAGTTTTCATAATCGCTTGCCGAATAGAGCCGATTGCGGGTAGTTAAGGCAAGTTTGTAAGCCGGCAGCAACTCTTCGTTTCCCGGAACGGATTTCCCGCCCCTTGCCTTTTTCAGCAAAATGCAGGAGTTTTTTTCCACAGGGATAAAGTTTACCGGATGAAGCAGCGTTCCGTATCGCAATTCATTTGCCGCCTCGCAATTTGTGGTCCAATAATCAATATAAATATAAGGATCGTTTTCCTCTGCGTCTATATGCAGATAGACCGGCGCGCCGGTTATTTGGGTGGTGTTCGCATCCAATTTGTTTTTTATCGAAAGAATTTCCTGCTCGATATCCGTAAGGACATTGCGGATATTATCAATCTTCATGGCGGCCATCGTGGCCGCTTCGCTGCGAAACAGGCCAATGAGATACTCCATCGTTTCGGTTATATTTTTTCGGCTGACTTTTTCAAGATTTCCATGCTTCAAAGTGTAAGTTCCGCCCTGTTCTTTGCCGGGCGAAGCATAGGGTAGATGTCGGTATTCTCTTCCCTTGGAATCCGTGACGGTGTCAATGCCGAAAAAATGTTCGCCTTCCGGAAGCGTCAGCGCAACAATTCCAGTAAGGCTTTTATTACGATCCGATATTTTCGTATTAAAGTTTTTGTTGGAAACCGGAAAAACGTTCAGATGCACAACCAGATCATTCAAGTCGGCGCTTTTGAAAAACGTAGGAAACTCTGTTTTAATCCAATATTGTGGTTCCGACTCTCTGACTCTTTCCGGGAAAAAAGGAATTAATTCTTCCGGAAAAGCCTGTTTCTCCAACGAAAGGATACGGATGTTATTATTGATATGCAAAAATTGTTTCCGATATAAATCCATAATATCCCGATCGCTGATATTCAAAGTATTGTAGCGGGAGAAAAGGTCTTCTTCCGACATAGCGGTCGGCTCGCGCTCCCGGTTAATTCCCGGAAGCATCTCAAGCTGTTTCCCGTTGACGCTCCAGCGCGTATAGCCGAGCAATTCGTAAAGTTCGCCGCTGTAAACGGTATTGGGAAATTCGATGTAGAAATGAATGTCTTTCAGGTTTTCCACCGCCGAGTTCAGATTGAGACCGATCCACACGCAACGATTGGTTGCCGGAGTAAAAGCCGAAGATTTGGCAAACAAGTCTTTTTCTCCGTCGTGTCCGACCAAGTAGAAATTGTTTTCACACACAAGGCCGGTGATTTCTCCCTGTACCAACCGGACAGAATCAATAACCGGAGCGAAATTGACGGTTTTTATTCCCTGTTTGATAAGGGAATCCGGCAATTGGTCCGAGTAAAATGAGGTATGCCTGCCTATTTCCAGTACCGGTTCCAAAGGAGATGTTTTGATAATGGTATGGGCGGGCGATGCCGTAACGCTGCTGTCGGGAGTTAACGCCCCGGCTACCAATTGCAATACTTCTTCTTTAATCAGCTCGATGTCGTTTCGAGCTTCCCAGCACATTTCGGCAAAAGCATCAATGAACATCGAGCTGAAAGGATCTAATTGGTCCTTACTTTTCAATTCCAACGTGCGCGCCACATTTTTAAGAATACGCTGTTTAACTTCCGCTTTTGTCGCCATATATTTACTTGAATTAAGGGGTATCAATCATTCGGTATCAAAGTGAGTTAAGGAATTACAAAAAATCGTTCGTTTTTTAATGCAATGTTAGTAAATTATTTAAACACTGACAAGTAATTTGAAGTAAATTTCAAAAAAAGATTATTTTTTAACATTTCAATTACTATTCAACCATTAACACGTATCTCTTGATTTACCCGGCGATACCCCGTAAAATGCCGTAGGTGACGCGACAATATGAATTATGAATTATAAATTATGAATTATAAATTATGAATTATGAATTATGAATTATGAATTAGCGTCATGTCATTAGTAATATATCGCTTCCAATTTACTGTGGTAAAGCCACGCAGGGACGACACTTTATTAACCGCAATCTACGGAAAAAAGTATCGTCCCTGCAGGGACAGCCTTTTGTTTATGTAGCTAAAGTCGCTTGGATTAGTATCCCGGATTTTGTTCGAGTTGAGGATTGTTGTCCCGATTGGTTTGAGGAATGGGCAAATAACGGTTGTATGTACTGAATTTTCTGTCCTCCACTTTTTCCGTTCCGGAAATCACGGCACGTAGAAATTCATCGGATTCGGAATAATTGATTGTTCCCGTAACCCTGTTGAGCGGTCCGTTCATAAGCGTTTCCGCAAGCATCTTTCCCGAGTTGTCTTTCCAACGCAGGATGTCGGAGCGCCGATGGCCTTCTCCGGCTAACTCGATTGTACGTTCCCGGTGAATCAATTCACGCAATGTTTCCTTTGTTCCGTATTTGGCACGATCCACATCAGGCATACCGGCCCGATTCCGAATTTGGTCAAGGGCGTTATATACTTCATCCGACGGACCGTTCAGTTCGTTTGAAGCTTCCGCTAAAGTAAGCAGCGCTTCGGCATAGCGGAAAACGATATACTGTGTGGTTGTAGGGTCTAACACGCCTCCGTATTGGCTGAAAGGCAACAAATATTTTGCCCACGTCAATCCCGTTTTCGAAGCATTGTCGGCCGCCTGCGGATAATTCCCGTTTTTATTGCCGTCGGGAGTATTCACATCCAAAGTGTTCAAAATATTATTGTAATTATTTCCCCAATTGATGCCCGGAACCAAAACGGTCATAGCCATGCGCGGATCTCTGCCTTTAAATGGATGCACCGGATCGTATCCCGAACCGGCTTCTTCCTTCGTAAGCCCGTTGGCCATTTCATACATATCAATCAGATTTTGAGTAGGTACGATAGAAGACCAACCGCCGTCGTTATTATTCGGAATGGTAATAAACCATTCGGCGGCGTCCGGGAGAAGATGTTGAACCGACAGAATAATTTCTTTGGAAGTTTTTCCGGCGTATGAAAATAATTCGGAAAAATCGGGATGCAATGAATATTGGTTTAAGGCTACGATGGCTTTTGCCGCATCCAATGCCCGTTGATAATCGCCGTAATAAAGCGCGGAACGCATTTTGAGAGCCAAAGCGGCTCCTTTGGCGACATATCCGCTTGCCTTGGGAGCATCGTTGATATCGGGCAATGCATCGTCAATCTCTTGGAAAACGAAATTTTTGACTTCTTCTTCCGTGTTGCGCGGAACTTGCGCTTCGGAAGCGCTCTCGGATAGGGGAATAATGGGTACTCCGCCATACCACCAGTTCATTTTGAAATATTGATAGGCACGGATAATTTTCACTTGCGCAATCATATCTTTTTTTACCGCATCATCCGTAAATGTAACCTTGTCTATATTATCCAAAAAAGTGGAACATCTGCGAATCGTCTTAAAATCATAAAAAGAATTGCCCGGATTGGATGCATTCATTGTTCCGTCGCCTATGACTTTAAAACCGTCCCAAGGAAAATTGCTGTAACCGATATCGGAAGCGCAATCTAAGTAGAAAAATTCTTCGCCCCAGAGCCAACCGTTGTAACATCCGATTAAAAATTTTTGCGCGTCGTCTTCAGTCGTCCAAGTGGTGGACGGCGACAAAGCGTCTTTCGGATAAGTGGTAAGGAAATCGTCGCATGAACTTAGAAGGAATACGCTGACAATGCTTATAAAATATATTATTTTTTTCATATAAAACGTGAATTAAAAAGTTAAACTTACGCCAAAGGAATGAGTTCTTATCAAAGGATAAGAAGAAGCGCGTTCGCTATTTGTTTCCGGATCCAAATTGATAGGCATTGAATCAAAGGTAAACAGATTTTCGACAGAATAGAAAACACGCAATTTAGATATATTGATTGAGCGGAGAACCGATTTCGGGAAGGTATATCCCACTTGCAGGTTTTTCATCCGCAAGAAACCGGTATTGATCAACCAAAGTGTTGACATGACATTTTGAGGATCGCTGTTGGAATTTATATCATTCCATATTCGGGGAACATCCGTGTTTTTATTATCGGGCGTCCAAGCTTTCAGCCACCACGTCGAGGGATGCGAGGCATCGCCGCGAAACGTACCGAACGCTTCTTGACTGTAGATACGGCTGCTGCCGGCAACGCCGGATAATATGGCAGACAAATCGAACGCTTTGTATCCGAGATTCAAGCTCATACCGAAAATGTAATCGGGAGTCGTGGAATTACATATCACCCGGTCGTCGGCATCAATTTTGCCGTCGTGATTGACGTCGGCATATCGGATGTCTCCCGGTTTGAACGGACGCGAAAACATGGTCGTTCCCGTATCCCGGTTGTATTTGGCGGTAAAATCATCAATTTCCTGTTGCGATTGGAACAATCCGTCCGCTTTATAAACGTAATAGGCATCAATTTTATTATTTATCCGTCTGATTGTATTACTGTTAATCATCTGTACAACCTTGCTGCCCGTTACATCTTCTCCCAAATTTAAAATCCGGTTTTGGTTGTAGGATACATTGGCTGCGGCCGACAGTATGAAATCGCCGAACTTTTTGTTATATCCCAAACTCACTTCAATCCCTTTATTCGATACTTTTCCTACGTTCGCATAGTAGGGGTCAAGTCCGAATTCTGCCGGAACAGGCACTTGCATAATGATACCGGAAGTCCGACGATCGTACAAATCAAGCGAAAAACTGATACTGTTCAAGAAACCGGCATCCAAACCGGCTCCAAACGTCCGAACTTTTTCCCAAGAGAACGATTCTATTTTGTAAGAACCTTGATAATATCCCGGTTGCAACACTCCGCCCATCGGATAAAAACCGTCGAGATTGTAAGTGTTGATCCATGGATAATAATCGTCGTTACCGTCTTTATCTCCGGCGTTTTGATTTCCGAGTAATCCGTAGGAAGCGCGAATTTTAAGATTATCCAACCAATTCTTGGCGTTTGACATGAAACTTTCTTCACTGATACGCCAGCCTGCCGAGAAGGAAGGGAAATAACCCCAACGATTCTGAGGAGAAAAACGCGATGAAGCATCCGCTCTGAAGTTTGCTTCGAACAAATACTTGCCGCTGTAATCGTAATTGATTCGTCCGAATCCGGAAACCATCGCCAAGCTTCGCGAATAACCGGAATTGGTTTGGGTAGCGGAACTTCCGGCATTCATGTCCGTAAGGTCGTTGTTCGGGAAAGTGTTTCGCGACATGGTGTTTTCATTATAATTATACTTTTCCGTATGCCAACCGGCAAGCGCCTTCACGCCGTGTTTACCGAAAATCTTCTCATAATTGAGCGTTGCATCAAAATTGCCGCGATCCCATGAGTAATAATTTTCATTCAAATAGGCCGGTCCGTGATATTTGTTGGGATTATATTGAATCGCTTTCATAAACTGGCGGTAATGTTGAGTATTACTTACATAGGCTCCCTGCACGGTCGCTTTTAATCCGTTCAGAATTTGATAATCGGCCGCTATTAATCCGGTGATATTTTGATTGAAACGATCTTCCGTTTCATTGAGATCCAACCAAGCGATCGGGTTCCCGTCCGAAATAGTTCCGTAAGTACCGTCGGCATTTCGATTCGGTATCCAGGGAGAGATGATGTTCAACTGACGGATAACCTGATCGGAACCACCGCGAACATAGCTGTTCGTAGGGTCTTTGTAATCATTTTTAATATAGGCCAAATTCGTTCGAATATTTATTCTGTTGGAGGCCTGCATTTCCAAATTTATTCGACCGTTGTATTGGGTTCGATTCGAATGCGGCAGAATCCCCGCTTGATTCAAAAAACCGACAGAAGCCATGTAATTCATTTTATCGGAACCGCCGCTTATATTTACATTGTGTTGATGCTGAATGCTGTTTTTATATGCCAATCCGTACCAGTCCGTATTGGGATGTCCGTAGGGGTCGGAGCCGTTTTTGAATTTTTCAAGGTCATCATCCGTAAAACGCGGCGTTCTGCCGTCGTCAATCATCGCGGCGTTGTACAACCGGGCATAATCATACGAACTCAAGCGGTCAATCATGGTGGTTGGTTGCTCGATTCCGATATAGCCGTTATAGGTAATTACCGGTTTGTCGCCTGCTTTGCCTCGTTTGGTTGTAATCAGAATAACGCCGTTAGCCGCTTTAGAACCGTAAATAGCTGCCGAACCGGCATCTTTCAACACTGAGATACTTTCGATATCATTCGGGTCAATCGAGTTCATCGTCCCGGTTTCTATTCCGTCAACCAAAATATAAGGCGTGGCATATTGGGTATTCAATGAACCCATACCACGTACGCGAATGGTAGCTCCATCTTGACCCGGACGTCCTTGCCCCGATTGCACGGTGACCCCCGACATCAATCCTTGCAGGGCGGTTGATACGTTTTGTATCGGACGTGTATCAAGCGATTTGCTGTCAACCGTAGCCACTGCTCCCGTCAGGTTCACTTTCTTCTGCGTACCATAACCGACGACTACGACTTCATTGAGAAGCGTATTGTCCTCTGAAAGTTTAACGATTTGATTTTGAACTGCTTTTACTGTTTGTGTAACATAGCCGAGATAGCTGATAACTAAAGCGCTGCCTTCTTTTGCCTCCAAAACATATTTCCCTTGCTCATCGGTAGAGGTTCCGATAAGGGTTCCTTGAACAACGACTCCGGCGCCGGCAAGCGGTTCTCCTTTTAAATCGGTTACGACACCCGTAATTGTTCGCGTTTGGGCAAATACTCCCCCTATACACAAAACAATACAAAATAACAACAAAATGGTTTTTTTCATAAATTTTACATTAAAATTAAACATATACTTTTCAATTATCTCTTCAATTATTTCTATTTTTTATTTCCCTATAAAATAAAGGGTCGTTTAAAATCTATAATTATTCAGATATTATATTGCTATAATGGAAATTATTTCTCATAATGACATAGCAATATGGTGCAAAGGTAAACTATTCTGTAAAATTATGCAAATAAATGTAAAAAAAAGACAAATACTAAAATAAACGACCGTTATTTTTTTACGGTTAATTGTTTTGTAAGGCTCCCGTTTTGTATTTTATGATTTATATAAGAGCAAAGGCTTGATTTTTCATAAAATGACTTCATATTTCGTCTATATTTTTTTCTCCCGGTTATTTTTATATTTTATTATTATTCAATAAAATAATATTCTTTTTTCTTAAAAGTAATCTATATTTCATATCAATTATTTTCGGATATACGGGGGTTCTGTTACATTTGTCGCAATTATTTAATGATTTATTAAAAATATTTAATATTATGAAAAAATCAAATTATCTTCTCGGATGCCTTCTTTTGTTTTTATTGACGCTTCCTTTCACGGGGTGTGAACCGAAAACCGACGACGGCTCCTATACTGATCCGATTACACTCTATGAAAAGGTGGGCGGTAAGTGGATTCTTTCGGGCATCACGCAAGTGGATGAAACGGCGAAAACAATGAACATTACGCCTTCCGAAATGAATCTTACCGATCAATTTAACTTTTCGACATTTGCTGTTGAATTAACGGTAGATGCAGCAAACCAACCGACTTCCTATCAGGTATCGGGTACTGCTCCCGAACTGTTTCCGAATCAAGGTTGGTGGGATTTAGATACTTCTTTCCCTTACGCCGACGGTTCCGCTCCTAAAGTAAACTTGTATTCGGATGCCGGCAAAACCGATTTAATTGCTCAACTGAGCATTACTTCGATGCCCGGCGCCAAGA
>WRFZ01000095.1 GCA_009778655.1 Candidatus Azobacteroides sp. | reverse complement strand
GGTCGGCTTTTGCCTCATCGTCTGCAATTTTCGTCAACAGATCGGCCCGTTCCTGCGCCTGCTTCTTTGCTTTTTCCGCCGCCGATTCGCCCGATTGCGATGTTTTATTTTTTTTACCGCCGGTAATTGCATCTATCTTTTTTTGATTTTCATCAATTTCTTTCTGTAAACTGTCATATAATTCTTTATTTGCATTTTTTTGTAATTCTCGTTTTTCGGATATTATTTTCTCGTAATATCCGATAGTTCCTTTTTCATAATCTTTCGCGCCTTCAATTCCGGCTTTGTTTAATTCTTCCGCCCCTTCTTTTTCGTAATCGGCGGCCGCTTCATAACTTTTTCGGATTTTTGATTGCAATTCTTTTTGTTTCTTTTCCCATTTCGCAATTTCCGGATTATCAATTTCATAAGAACCCATACCCGCGAATGTGCCATTCGAGTAATATCTCGTAACTTTTGGGGTTTTCTTGGCTTCCGCCAATTTCAGTTCTGCTTCCGTTAAATCGGCTATATCCTTTTCGCTTTTTGCGTACATGGCATTTGCTTTGGCTTTTGCTATCTGTGCATTGATGAAATTTTGAACGTGAGCGGGATTGGTCAGTAAATTTTCGGCATCTGCAACTCCTTTAACCGATAGGTTTAATTCGTCAAATGATTTTTTATTGTCTTTGATAAATTTTTCCTTTGCCTGCAAATTATCGCCTAATCGGTTCCATTCATTTTCAAGTTTTTTAATGGTCGCAATGGGTTTTGATGCGCTTTCCGATACGGCTTTATTAAATTCTTCGGAAGCTTTCTTTGCTTCTCTTGCCTTACTTGAAAAAATAGAAATTACGCCTACCAATGCCGAAATTCCCGCTATAATCCAACCGAAAACCGGTATTGCTTTTATCGCAGCGCCTACGGCCCTGAAAGATGCCGCAAGTCCGACATTTGCTATTACCCCCATTTGCGCTGCGCGTCTTGAAATTTCCATGGATGCGGTATAAGCATTTTGTGCTTTTGCCAAAAACATTAAACTGAATGCGGATGTTTGATGCAGGGTTGCGCTCACGGCTTGCAATCCCATTGTAATTGACATCAAACTTTGGACTTTCAGCATGATTTTTTGTAACTCTTCGTTTTTATCCGCAAACAATCCCATTGCACCCTGTGCGGCCGTAAATGCTCCGGATACGCCCGACAATCCGGTTACGAGTCCCTGTAATGCGGAACCTTTTGTGGTTGTTAAAACCTTTACCTGCTGATTGGCTGCATACATTGCGTTTGCTAATCGTTTCGCTTCTTCGGTCAGACGTGCATATTCTGTCGTGTTCCGTTTCCCCGCCTGTTCCAATTCCATCATCTTTTGCTTTACGTTCATCAGTTGTGTTCTGAAACGCATTTGGGAATTGGATGCATTATCTGTTTTGGCTTTGTGTGCTTCTATGTCACTGTTTAGTTTTACTAAGGCCCGGTCTTGTTCCTGTAATCCGTTTTCCGCTTGTTTTAAACTTGCAATTTGTTTACTTATTGCCGCTTGCGCTTCTGTCATCATTCCGCTGCCGCCGAGTTTAATGGAAAAACTTCCGCCGGCTTTGTTTGCTTCTATCCCGAGCCGCGCATATTCATCCGTAAGTTGCTTTACCTTTGTTTGATTGTCATTAATTGCGTTACCGATTGTGTTGAAGCCGTTTTGTATAGCTGCCGATATTTTTTGATATTCGGCGTCTATATTTGCTCCGCTTTGTGCCGTAAGCGAAGTAAAATTTTTAACTAACTGTTCGGTTGTTTTTAACCCGCGCTCAATCGAACCGGATTCAAATAACGCTTCAAATGATATGGCTCCGCCTTGTATATTCATTGACAAATCCTGTTAAACTTTTTCAATAATTCGTCTGCATTTTCATTTGTAATTCCGATTCTGTTTTCTTTATCGGAATCAAACTCAACGCTCGGAAAATCAATTAATATTCTTTGAACAATACCGAATGGTATATTGTGATGTAAATATTCCCATGTCCATCCGAGATGAGCGCAAATTGACCCTCGACGTCCATACGGGCTTTTCATTCCTGTTTCTCTATACGATCCGTTATCGGTTGTGTTGTTCTTGCGCTGCTCAGTAATCGCATAGAGGACAAAAAATCCGCAAGGTTGGATATATTCGTTACGACTGTTGAAATCTGCAATAATTCGGACGGTTTTATCGTATGATAAAATATATCTCGAAGTTTCCGTAATTTAATCCGATACAAAACATTTAAAATTTGCTTCAGCAACGGGATGTTTGAATAATACGATTCACCTAACACGGCAATAGCAATAATCATAGCCATGCGCTTAACATTCAGCCTTACCAATTTTCTCGCCTTACTTAAAATTTCGTTGCTTTCTTCGGTAAAATCGTTTTCATCTATAACCATGTCCAATGAAATTTCCGATATTTTATCAAGAATATAAAGTGTGGGTTGATGAATTTCAAATGTTCTGTTTCGGTTTCCCGTACGAATTTCAAATTTAAATCCGCGCTGCACGAGCAGATTTAATTCCGCACGTTCAATAGCCGACATTGATTTTTCTTCTGTTTCCATATGTATTTTTCGGTTTTAATCAAGCCCTCCGGATAAATTGCCCGAAGGGCTTGACGTATTACGGAAGAAAAAATTTACGCCGCCGCAATTTTCGTTGCACTCATTTTCTTTGTTCCTGCTTTATTTGGAATCAAAACCGTACCGACAATATCGAGCAAAAATAAATTCGTCTTGGAGAACGAACCGTTAATTTTCGCATTGATACTCATGCGTGGAACTTCAAATATCAGCCCTTGTTGCGGAGTTATTTTTACCGATTTTTCAATGAACGGTAAAGAATCCGGAGCTTCCCATTTTGCATTCGCACCCGATCCGGTAACCGTTCCGCCTGCCATTTTTTGAAAGACATCAAAATCCGGGTTCATAATTGAAAAAGAAAATGTGATTTTACCTGCCCTTCTGAATGTGATAACGGGGTCATCTACTTCTTCCGCGAAAAAGTCCGTCGTTTCCGGGTCTTCCTGCTTTAAGGTACACGAATCTTTATATGTGTATCCTAATTGTTCCAGTGTCGTTCCCATTCCGCCGTCGGCTGCCGGTTCTCCTATTTCAATTTTTGACAGCCCTAAAGTATATACATTTGATACAGCCATTTTAATAATTTTTTAATTGTTATTGATTTTACAAATATTCCATTCGATTCGTAAATTGGTATAATGCTGTGCTATTTCCGGTTCACGGATAGTCGTTTGATTGGCTATCCGGAACAAAATACCTTCGACGCGGGCGGCTTCCAGAACCGAGACAACCGATGCGGTAAGTTGCCGCAAACGTTCCCTGTCTGCCTTTCTTTGTTCCTGCCCGTTAATTCTCGTTTTCAAATCCGGCACATGGATATTTACGTTTGAGGTTCCGGACTGCGGCATATCTCCGGTAACGGTTATCGTATTTACCGTTATGTCTTCTTTTTCGGAATTATCCGGGCGGTCTGTCGTATATATTCCGCCCGAAACGGCGCTTTTTAATTCGACCGATTCGCTCAGAATCCGAAATAATATATCGTCGGTGTCGAAACTTAATAACATAACTTAAATCCACAGCCGGCAGTGTAACCGACCGAAATCGTACTTTAAACATTTGCCTTTTGCGATAATCAATCCCGTAATTTTCTCTTGATTTATAAAATCATAATCCGAAAGCTGCGATGTTTCCGTTTCTTCCCGCGTTACAACTATTTCCGTACCTTCGTTAATTCTTTCGGTTCCTGCCGGAATTTGAATAAGCGAAGAAAAAACAATCGAATCACCTCCGGTTATATGGATTACGTGTCCTTTTCCGTTGGTTTCTTCGCGGCAAATACCCTTTAATTCCCATACTTCACTGCCCGTTTCCATACTTCCGGTTATCGGGTTTTGCGTTGCTTCGCTTGTTTGCAAAGCGTACAGATATTGCGGATATTGAAAAGAAGTTACCACCTGTTGCTTCTGTCTTTGATTTTCGGTTTATCTGTCGGAACGATACCGAGTTCGGCACATGTTTGATTATACCAGAATTTTATTGCATTCCAATTCCAAGAAATCGAATAACCGCCTTCGCTGATGTTCATAAGCGGAATAATGCTTGCAAATTCCCTGCAAAGCGCCGTTTTGGCGGTTGTAATATCCGCTTCGGCGTTTTCGTCCGGGATTATGCCGCGTTGATTAAATAACATCAATTCAACGTCTGCACTTCCGATCGCGAATTGTTTTGCGGTAGCCGTTATCCATTCCTTGTAGGTCATCAGATTAATCTTTGCGATTTTTACGAGATGCGTCTTCTTCGACTTTTGCAAGTCCCGATTTTACGATGTTTGCGAGCCGTTCTTCATCAAACGTATCGGGGAGTTCTTCTCCCGGTTTGTATCGTTTGCGAAAATCGTTTTTGTCCGCAAATTCTTTCAGAACAATGTATTTCCTACTCATGCTTGCACCGCTTTTGAATCTAATTGATAGATCTGTTCCACATTGCAAATAACCGGAACCACGCGGGCCTGCGAAGTTGTATATTCCTTCAAAGACGGCCGATTTTCCCTGAATTTTGAAACTAAAATGTAATCGTCGGCTGTTTGGTAGTTAACTCCCGCTACCGGATCATCCTGTTCCGCCAAACGTGCATAAGCCAATACGCCGACCTCTTTTGAAGTTGTTAAAATAATCTTTCCTTCATTCCAAGGCGTTACGGGTTCTCGTTTCCCGTTTTTCTCAACGATAACGGTTCTGTCCACAATGTGGATTTCAAATTTGTATCTGTTATCCGCTTTCAAAGCGGCGTTAATTTTTTCGAGTGTTGGAATAGGTACAATTGTTTTGTCTCCGAAAAATCCGATTGAAAAAGCAAAAAATTCTTTTACTTGTGATGTTTTTACAAAATTTTCAAAAGTAATATCATCCATATAGACATCTGTAATTGTATTTCCGTCCGTATGTTTTGCTTTCTTCAATATTCTGGCTATATCGTCAAGCGGTTTGGCGTTTGCATTATCCCAAAGAATCGAAACGCCGAATTTGTTTGCGTCCAAATATCCGAAATCCAAGCGGATACCGGTTCCGGTATTTTTGGAATCTTCCACGGCGATAACTCCGGTGGATAATCCCTGCAAAAACAGATTTTCCATTAATTCGTAAATACCGGTGATAACGCGCGGCATATCTTGGAAAATTTTTGCAATAATAACCTTGTCGTCAACCTTGGTTGCAATCAGAGTATTTAATTCCGTCAGTTGGGTTTCATTCAACCACAATTCCATACCCGATTTTGCAATGTCTCCGGATGCCTTGCTTATCGAATCCCGGAATTTTAACGGTAATGAAGAATCCATTGAGACCACATCGGCAGAAACCCGAGTGCTCAGTGTATTAATTGCTTCCCATTTTCCTGTAACGGAAAATTCTTTACGAAGCATTGCTTTGAACATATAGGTCAAAGCCTGTTCGTTGTTTTTCCCGTTCAATGTTTCTACCGTTTTGACAACTATTCCCTTGTAATATTTGTCAAGCCATTTGATAAATAAACTTCGTTCCATAACGTTAATCCTCTCTGAAATCAATTAAAGGCAGAGCCGTTTTTACATCCGATAAAATTGTATCCATGGGATACGGAGCAGCTGCCGGATTAACCGTTCCCCTGACCAAAATACCCGCCATCGGACGCTTTGTCAAAACACTTTGGATAAGTATTCCGGCATAAGTGTGTCCTGCGGGAAGTTCTTCATACGCTGTTTCTTCCGGATTTACCGGCATAGGTTTATATTCCTTTGTAGCCGTTTCCAGAATAATGACATGGCCGGCTTGAATTACATCCGGAGTGAAGCCGGTAACGTCTAATGTCCTGCCGCCGCGTACAGACTGAAAAACATCCGAAATAACGACGTTGTCGTTACCCGTGATTATTTCCTTACTTTCATTTACTAAATTTGCTTGTGCCATTTGTTAAAATTTAATTGTTAAGCTCCGGTTCAATTAATTGGCAGTAAATCCATAACGGCTTTAATTTCCGCGTCCGTTGCTTCTTTTCCGCCGGATGACGAATTGGAAATAATTGGACGGGATTGCGCGCCTAATCCTGAATCTGCTACATTTTGATTAGCTGTTTTAATGTCGTTTTCGGTATCGCTCAAGTATTCCGTAAATGCTTCGTCCGTATCAAATCGCATTCGTGCAAAATCTTTCAATGCCTTGACTTTGAAATTTTCATTTGTGCATTCTTTTAATTTGTCGTTCAATGCTTGGAGCCTTGTTTTTTCTGTTCCTTCTTTTTCAAAAGCGGCTACTTTTTCAAGTAACGGTTTTGTTGCTGTCGCAATGGAATCCGAAATGAGTTTTTGAATGGCTGCCGTGTCAAAGTTTCCGTTCTCGGTTGTAACTGCTGTTACTTCCGGTTGTTTCTTTTCGACAAAATCATACTTTTTTCGCAAATTTTCTTCACGTGTCCGGTTCGCTTTGTCTATTTCCGCGTCCGCTTCTTTTCGCCAATCCGCAATAAATGAATTTACTTGGTCGGCGGTTAATTTTCCTACGACTTCTTTTGCTTTTTCTTCGGTATCAATCTGAAACGATAAAACGTTTGCGATTTGATTAAGCCCGTCCTTTCTCACGCCTGCAAATTGTGCTTGCAGTAATGCCAAAATCTTTTCCTTCATCTTTGCTGTATTTAATTGAATGTTCTTGCAAAATTAACGTATTAATATAATACTCTTTTGAAAAATATTTTTAAGTTATTAGTTTTCTTTCAACATGAAAGTATCTTAAAAGTTCGGAAATGGACTTTTTTATATTTTTATTTTGCCGGAATAGAAAAAGGTTATATCTTTGCAACGAGAAATCCGTGTACTGCGCACGTAAAGCGGCTTTGTAAGCTTCCCGGCTGCGGTCGGCATACAGACGATGGGCTTACGGTTTTAACGGTGTACCAAACACCGTTTTTCATTTTATTGTAATAAATTATCAGCTTTATATCTTTTTATTGTTTATTTCAAAAACAGTTGTACCGTTGCAATGTCGGCTCGGCGACATTAAATAACCGTTATCTTTGCATTTGGCTATGAAACGCCAACACCGAAAGGTGCAGACGATGGGCAAAGGGGCTGATTACCTGCTAAAAACAATCTGAAAATAAAAGGGGAGTTAATCCCCTTTTTTATTTTATATTTAATTCCATCCAATTATTATACAACTTGTCTTTGTCTATTTCATACCACTGCCTGTTATAATTTACCATTACGATTTTAGTTTCTTTTGTCCATCCGGAACGAATGGCCTTGATTAAATTGTATTTACCGATACTTCCGATAATATCAATAGCAATTACGGGAGCTTGACCCGAACCGCTTATAATATGCTGGCTTATTGTTTCTGGCGATGCTCCGTTTACGGTTTTTAAATCTGCTTTTCTTTGTTTATAGGTTTTTTTATCGTAAATATATACATCGTTTTTTCGTTCATCCGTGTCGTTTTCCTTGATTTTTATTTGTTTTATATGATTTCCGCTCGGGAATACAACAAAGTAACCGGCTTTTGTCAGTTTCTCTGCCGTTTGCTTTTCCGTCCGGTTGTAAACCGAGCCTTCCATATAAAAAACATCGTTTTCACGTTTATAACGTTCGTTTTTCATGGCAAGGTCAAAGGCTGTTTTGCGAAGTTGCGGGGCTGCTTTTATCCGCATAAAGTCAATCAGGGAAAGAAAAGAATTAACTTGCATCGGGTCCGACAGTAACCCCTTTGCGGCTAATGCCGTAAAACCTTCTTTCCCGATTATGCCTTCTTTCTGTAACAGTATCAAATTATCCTTTAACCAATAAGGCAAAGTATTGTTATCGTTTGCCTTTGTTATTCTTTCGCCGTTTATTCGTAACCAATCATTAAAAGCGTTTGGCGGCTTTGTTATTTGTTTCGGCGTATATATTTCCCCTTTAATTTCCGCATCTAACAGCTTTCTAAATTCGGTTCCGTCAACGAGCACGGGTAATAATACGCATCTGCATTGCGGATGCCACCCCGTCCATAAAAACGATTTCGGATATTCGCCGGCCAATTCGTCGCAAATGTCGTAAAACGGTTCGGGTCTCCCGGTCTTTGGATTTATACAAGTGTGGTTATTGGATAAGGAAATACGGATACCTGTTACTTGTGGATCGGATTGAAACTTTTCCCATTCCGCACGACAATATGCGGCGTGTATTTCTGTTCCGGCTAATCGCATTGCGTTCTTATATGCCGACCGATAAACGCCACGGCCCGGTTTGTATTTCTTTGCCGCTTCGCTTAACTCCAATTCTCCTGTTTCCTTATTGCGTACTCTTCGAAAAAGTTTATCGGGTTCGTTCAAGTATTTTCTCAATTCTTTACTTAATTGCTCTGCGCTTTTCCCTTCTTTCATTCCGTTTTGGACAATAGTTTCTATTTCGCTTTTGAAGTTTTTACTGAGATTCCAAACGCGCTCGGACAGATTGATTCCTTCGGAATAGCGTTTGATTGCGGCTTGACTTCCTTGGTTTCGATGTTCTTGTGCGGCTTCCGCCCGCATTTTATCAAAGTATTTTCTTTGCAGCGCTTTTCCGGATAATGCAAGATGTATCTTATCCGTGTAGCCGTCCTCTCCCAATTTCCAAGAACGCTCAATACCGTTTAAGAAAACGGCTGACGCTTTTTTATTAAATGCGTCTGTTAATTTATTGATTTGTCGCTTTGCGCCGTGGTTTCGGTCAAACCAAAACGTTTTATCTTCCGCAATGGAATTGCGAACTTGCGATATATTCATGGCGGACAGGTAAGTGGTATAAATCAATTGTTCCAATTGTTTTATTAACTTATCTGTTTCACCGTTTAATCGTTTTTCGTTCTTATCCATTGACTTGATAACTTACTCCCGGAATATCTGCAAATGCTTCTTTCATCCGTTTTTCGAGTATTGACGGGAATTGCTTTTCGGCTCCGGTTAATACATCATATCCCTTGCTTTCCACATAAATTGCATAAGGCATACCGGCTACGATTACGGCGCAAATGTGCGCTCCGAGTTCCGACGCTCGTTGCGCTGTCGTTTTTTCTCCGGCTGAGACACCTTTGGCTTTCGCTCCGTCTTTGTCATTTCCGCCTTGGGATTGCTCAAAGTAACTGTCCGTTAATACTCCGTCTTTATAGAGTTGAAATCCGACAGATGAATTGAGTGCGCCTGTTTGCTGGGTATATTTGTGGTTCTGTTTAGCCCATATAACGGTTTCCTTACAGGCAATTTGAAAAGCGCGGGTAACACGTGTATCAATTTCCTGTATTATGTTTTCCTTGACTTTTTTCCAATCAATATTGATTTTAACTTTTACAGGCATATCTTTTTTATATTGTCGGTTCCGTTACGTCCGTATAATCGGATGCGGATTCTTCGTTCAGAATTTGCTTGTATTCGGTATCGGCATCATCCACCCATCCTAATTGCTGTACGGTTGTTTTTTGTGACGCTACCGGTTTCCCTCCGTTGGCTTCCGTAAGAAGTTTTACTTTTGCCATTTCGTCATCAATCATATACGGTACTATTTCCGGTTCAATTGTCAAACTTTCGCAGGCCGATTTTAATCCGGTGTTGAATTGTGCTATGTATGCCTGAATGATACTTAACCGTCGTTGCAAATAGTCATCAAAGATTTCCATTTTTTCCTGCACTTTCAAATGTGCGTCCAAAAACAACAGTTTTAATGCTATTCCGGAAATTGCTCCTATCCCCTTTACGCTGTCAAATGAAATATCGGGCGTTTGCGTAATGGTGTAAATCATTCGCAAAATGGTTTCAATTTCAATTTTTACGCTCTCCGGGGCATGTTGCCATGATAAATATTTTGCATCGGCGTTGTCGCCTTCGAGTTGCAAAATGGCTCCGTTTTCGCCCTTCTTTGCAAATCCCAACACTTCGCCTCTGACTACAATTTTCGGGCTGGCATGGTAATCGTTTGTGTCTGCAAAATTAGACAAAAGAGTTTCCAAGCGGTCTATTAACCCTTGTACATCTTTCCATTCGACAAAGTCCTGCCTTCCGTAAACGATCGGAATCTTACCTATAACGTTTGTTTTCGGGTATCCGTCTGCGAGTTCCCATTGTGTGTTATCCTGTTCCCACATCAGATGCTCGGTATCTGTATAGGTTTCAAAGAAGGTGTGTTTTTCTCCTTTTTTATCTTCTGTTATAAATTCGCGAGAAAAGGCGACCATATCTCCCGTTTCATCAAAATAGGGATAAAGTTTGTCCGTCTTCGGACTGAAAACGGCAACGCGCAATTTGAATTTTGAGGGAAAGCCGTAATTAATCGGCTTTTCTACCGGATACCATAATTCGGCTGCTTCGGTGGCGCAGAAAATTTCCCGTGCTGCTTTTCTGTTAATTGTTCTACTCTTTGTACTGAACAAAACCTTTTTTACCGCGTTCAATACGGTTTTTTCGTCTTCGTTTTCCGGTTCGGCATTCAATGTTACCGAATTTCCGAACATAAAGGAAACGGCACGTTTTACGATCAATTTTTGAAGCGCTAATGCAATTCTGGCTACCGGTTCAAATCTTGTTTCCTCTTTTTCTCCTCCGGTATATGCAGGGTCTAATGATTGATGATTTTTTGTCTGTTCCGTATTATCTACCTTTACAAGTTTATCCGGGCGTTTTACCTTGTCAAAAATATCATGTTTATCCGGCTCTAATTGCGACAAAACAGTATCCGTATCCGGGAGCGGAGCGTTGCGACCGGATTTCAATCCCTCAATAATAGCGTTTATATCGCTGTCCGCGAAAAGTTTTTTAATGTCGTCCATATCTGTAATATTTATGATTATTTTTTATTGGTTTTTACTTTCCGGCAGCAATCCGCAATCCAACCGATTAAATATGCGGTTGGTTCTCCGCAATCCATGTCCGCACCTATATGATGAAACATATAACCGGCTGCGTGTGATGCTTCATGTGCTATTGTATTACAATCGAGATATTTCGGTTTAAAAATTATCAAGACTCCGTATTCTCTTGTTCTTTTTTCATGTACTCTTACCGTAATTGCTTTGTAATTTTCAAATTTGCCGAAATCCAAATCGGTATTATCATCAA
>WRFZ01000094.1 GCA_009778655.1 Candidatus Azobacteroides sp. | reverse complement strand
AAGAAGTTATCAATGTAACTCTCAAAGAATCAACCACGAAATTGGGAGAAGTGATTGTTGTGGCATTCGGCACGCAACAGAAATACATTATGACTTCCGCTGTTACTCAGATAGATAACACCGTATTGAAAAATCGCCCGGTTGGCGATGCGGTTGCCGCATTAGCAGGCCAAATAGCGGGAGTAAACGTAAGCCAATCATCGGGTTCTCCGGGTTCAACAGCTTCTATTGTAGTTCGGGGAGTGGGTTCTTTGCAAAGCGGCGTCGTGCCTCTTGTTATTATTGATGGAGTCCCCGGTACTTTGTCCTATTTGGATCCGAATGATATTGAATCGGTTTCGGTATTGAAAGATGCGGCAGCCTCCTCTCTCTACGGAGCTCGGGCCGCCAACGGAGTCATTCTGGTAACCACCAAAAGAGCAAAAGCGGGAAAAGTCGCCGTTTCCTATTCCGGTTATGTCGGTTGGCAAAAACCTACGGAACTGTTCAAAGAAGCCAATGCTTATGATTACGCAAGCGCCTATAATCTGGCGCTCAATTACGACGCCATAACGCCCGCCAATACGGATATTCTGAATCAAGGAAAGGCGGTTTATACTCAAGCGCAGTTGGATGCGTGGCGAACAGGCGCTTCTCCGAGTACGGATTGGCGTAAAGCTCTATTTTCCGGAAGCAGCGGATTTACTCAATCCCATTATCTGGAAGTATCGGGAGGCATTGCCAATGAAAATGTAATATTAAGGAATAATATGTCTTTCACTTATTATACACAGAACGGGAATGTGGTAAATAATACCTACGACAGATATACGTTAAGAGACAACAGCGAATTAAGTTGGGGAAAATTCAAAGCCGGTTTATCGGTCGGATTAATGGCAAACAGACTGCTTCAACCGGCATCCAAGAATCTCAATGTGATCAATGATTCATCCGACGCTTTGAACAATATCATCAGCGCCGTTAACAGACAACAACCGATGGATCCGATTATGGTGGACGGTTATTATGTCCCGACCACTTCGAGAGATACCAATAATCCGGTAGGCGAGGCGGAAATGGGAGGCACATGGAAGTCAAAAACCAACAATGTTCTCCTAAATTTAAATTTATCGTATTCAATATTGAAAGACCTTGTATTAAAAGCGTCGGGAGGATTGAATTATACAAGCTCCATACAAGACGCTTTTTTGAACAGTACAACTTTTTATAATCCGTTAACGGGATTAACTTTAACCAACGGAACCAATATTGCCCAAGATTTTCATTTTCAAGAATATCATTATATGGGACAAGTTGACTTGACTTATAATGTTGATTTCGAAAAACATCATTTGGGATTCGTGGTCGGCTCGCAAGAGGAATATCACGAATACAACGATTGGACTATGTTGGGCGGTAATTTCATTAATAACAGTTCCAACAGTATGCTGTTAGCGGATCCTACCACATTCGACAATCAAAGCAGTCAGTACCAATGGGGATTAATAGGCGTATTCGGGCGGATCAATTACGATTTTGATAAAAAATACATGATAGAGTTGGATGCAAGGGATGACGGGTCTTCCCGCTTGAGCCCCAATAAACGATGGAATTTCTTTTCCGCCTTTTCTGTCGGTTGGCGTTTATCGCAGGAAAATTTTTGGTCGTCGTTAAAATCCGTATTTCCCGAATTTAAAATAAGAGGCAGTTACGGGCAGTTGGGCAGCGATAAATTACCGGGAACCACCACTAATCAATTGTATTATCGGGATAAATCATTGATCGGGAATGTGGCTAATGACATTAATAACGGACAATACGTTACTTTTAACGGAAGCGCATACATTCCTATGGGACTTATCCAAAGTCCGGATAATACCTGTACATGGGAAAAGACAGCGCTAACGGATATTGCTATTGACGGAACCCTGTTAAGTCCCGATTTTTCTTATTCTATTGACTTTTTTAATAAAAAAACGACGGGTATGCTTATGATGGAACAGTTATCCAACATAAACGGCGCCGGAAGTTATGCCGCAAACGTCGGCTCCATGAAGAATTACGGAATAGAATTTTCCGCAAGCTATACTCACACCACTTCTTACGGACTGAAATACATTATAAACGGCAATTATTCATATCTGAACAGTAAAGTGCTCGATCTCGGAGGACAAGGCTATGCGCAAGTCAGCAATCAAGCGGGATATGTATATCATCCGTTCTATCTTTACCAAAACGGGGGATTGCTTACAAAAGAGGAATTTGTGAACCAAAAAACAAATAATCCCAAAACTCCCTTATTAGCGGGACAATTGTGGGGCGATCAACTGATTTTGGATGTTACCGACGATAATATCGTGAACGGGAACGACCGAACGGTTATCAATAAGAACAATATACCTAAAAATCTGTTCGGACTCAATTTTGACGTTTCGCTGAAAGGGCTCGGAATTGCCGGAATGATTCAAGGAGCCGCCGATTATTATCAATACCTCGGGGGTAGTGTCGGATACGGATTTAATCAAGGTTACAGTATTGCCACGTGGACTATTGATAATTCATATAATCCCTTGACCAATCCGGATAACTATAATACACGATTACCGCGTATATCCAGAGCCAATACAATCAATTATCAATATCCTTCCACTTTGTTCCTGTTCAACAGCTCTTATGTCCGGTTAAAGAACCTTCAAGTTTATTATGATTTTTCTAAATCAATGCTCAGACATACAGGAATAAGCAATGCAAGGCTCTATGTTTCCGGACAGAATTTATATACCCTGTCCGCTCTTCCGAAAGCGCTTGGAATTGATCCGGAAGTGGGAAGTTCGACCGGAAGCAACAGCGCCGGGAGCGCCACCGGCTCTTATCCGCTGTTAAGAACTTGGACTGTAGGACTCAATGTTACATTTTAAAACAATTATTATTTATGAAAAACGTAAGCATATTTTTTTGTGTATTGACGATGGTATTAACCTCCTGCGTAAAGCTTAATGATGAGCCGGCTGACGCTTATTCCTCTAATACCTATTTCGGAAATTCCAATGCCGCTTTCAACTATTTGGTCGGCTGTTATGCCGGAACCCATTTAGGCGGTATATTTAATGATTATTATCAGGATTTAGAAGTCGGAGAAGCCACTATGTTGGACGATATTACCGATAACGGCGTATGTTGGGCTCTCAATCAGCTTCCGTACGCATTGTCGCTCGGGACGGCTGTCTCTTCTTCGGGAGGATATTCCAACTTTTGGATGGCTTATTTCCCTTATAACGGTATAAGAAACGATAATTTCTTTTTAGAAAACGCAGATAACACGCCCGGATTGGATGCGCAAACATTGGCTCAATGGAAGGCCGAAGCGCGATTTTTAAGAGCTTTCGACTACGCCCGTAAATATATGTTTTGGGGAGGCGTCCCGCTGGTAACCAAAGTTTTGAGTAACGGAGAAGAATTGAATTATCCGAGAGTATCGGGCGACTCGATTTATCGTTTTGTCGTACAGGAATTGGATGCGGTTGCCCAAATATTGCCGGCAGCCAATCCCAACGGATCAGCGGATGCGGCCCGCGCTACCAAAGGAGCGGCATTGGCCTTAAAATCGCGAATCGAACTTTTTCATGCAGGGATGAAAGCGCAAGGCTTGTATGACGGAATCACCGAACCTGCCGGAGCAATAGACATCGGAGCTGCCATCAACGATTACATCGCGGCGGCAAATGATGCGCAAGCGGTCATCAATATGGGAATGTACGGACTTGCAAACGATTATGAAGGACTTTTCTTAGAATCGGCCCAAGGTACCCAAGACCGGCAACGAGAAGTCATCTTTGAAATTGCGTATCAATACAGCGCCAGCGGTATAGCATCCTCCATGGTTTATCCTAACTATACTTCGAAAGAAGGCGGGTGGAACTTAATTGCTCCTACTCAAAGTATAGTAGATGAATATGAAACAAATAACGGCAAGATGATAACAGATCCTGCGAATACGCTGTACGATCCGGGTAAACCGTATGTAAATAAAGATCCCCGCTTTTATGCGACGATTCTTTACCCCGGCAAATGGTGGAACGATCGGTATTTAAATACCACAGATCCGAATGATATCGAATTTTATAACTCGTCGGAAACCCACCACTCCGTGACCGGTTATTGTTTGGGAAAATGGAATGCCCCTCAATCGCAATTGTTACATGACTGTAATGATTGGCAAGGAGTTAACTTTATCCAAATACGCTATGCGGAAGTATTGCTCAACTATGCGGAAGCAATGATCGAATTGGCTAAACTCGGCAATGCCCAAGGCAATTTAGCCGCTGCCGCCGAATATATAAACATGGTAAGGCAAAGAGGAACTTCCGCCTGTGTTCTGGAAGGATTTCCCAAAGGTATCACCTATTATATGCCGCCAATTTCCGTTTCGGATGCAAGTACCATGCAAAAACAGTTAAGACATGAACGCAGAGTGGAATTTGCTTTTGAAGGATTGCGTTGGTTTGATATGAAACGTTGGGGTATCGGCGGCGATGTAATGCCGGGCGATGTTTACGGAGTACCTCCCGGCTCTATTGATGTTAATCATGCCGTTACCGATGACGTTTCCGGAACGTATGCTCCGTTTACCATTACGCAGCCCGTTCAGTACATCAAAGTAGGCAACGCACGCATCTTTGATACCAATAAGCATTACTATTTCCCTATTCCTCAATCGGATATGGATTTGGAACCGGGAGTGTTGATACAAAATCCCAATTGGTAAAGGTTTATATTTTATGCGTTTTGTCTATTTATTTTTTTTGTGTCGAATTTGATAACATAATGATATTTTTTCAAGAAAAATCTTTCTAAATATTTTTAATTTCAAAAAATATTCGTACATTTGCATTCGTTTTTAATAGAAAACGCTGCAAATAGATTGTAAACAAATAAATACACGAAACAATGAAATTACAAGAAGTTTTAAATGATTTAGAAAGAAGATTTCCGAATGAACCGGAATATCATCAAGCTGTCGAAGAAGTGTTAGGATCAATTGAAGAGGTTTATAACCAACATCCCGAATTTGAAAAAGCGAACTTGATCGAGCGGCTCTGCATTCCCGATCGGATTTTTTCATTTCGCGTGACTTGGATTGATGATAAAGGTAACGTCAAGGTTAATATGGGGTACCGTATTCAACATAATAATGCCATAGGGCCGTATAAAGGGGGAATGCGTTTCCACAGTTCGGTAAATCTTTCCATCCTCAAATTCCTCGCTTTCGAACAAACGTTTAAAAACTCGCTGACCACTTTGCCGATGGGCGGAGGAAAGGGGGGTTCCGATTTTTCTCCGAGGGGAAAATCAACGGCCGAAATTATGCGTTTCTGCCAAGCATTTATCTTGGAATTATGGAGATATATAGGACCGGATACCGACGTTCCCGCCGGCGACATCGGCGTGGGTGGTCGCGAAGTGGCTTATATGTACGGAATGTATAAAAAATTAGCACGGGAAAATACGGGTACCTTTACCGGTAAAGGAATCGAATTCGGAGGTTCGTTGATTCGTCCGGAAGCAACGGGTTACGGCAATATATACTTTCTGTTGGAAATGTTAAAAACCCGGAACATTGATATCAAAGGCAAAATATGCTCCATTTCCGGTTCGGGCAATGTCGCCCAATACACGGCCGAAAAATTGATCGAATTGGGAGCAAAGGTAATTACGCTTTCCGATTCGGACGGTTATATATATGATCCGGACGGAATTGACCGTAAAAAGCTGGATATTATCATGGAGTTGAAAAACCTGTATCGCGGCCGCATCCGGGAATATGCCGAACAACACAACTGCAAATATGTAGCCGGAGCGCGTCCGTGGGGTGAAAAATGCGATATAGCGCTTCCTTCCGCCACACAGAACGAAATTGACGAAGACGATGCCAAAACGTTGATTGCCAACGGATGTATCGCTGTTTCGGAAGGAGCGAATATGCCTTCGACTCCGGGCGCCATAGGAGTATTTCAGAAAGCAAAAATTTTGTATGCGCCGGGAAAAGCCTCCAATGCCGGCGGAGTCGCCACTTCCGGTCTGGAAATGACTCAAAACTCCATGCGTCTGAATTGGAGCCGCGAAGAAGTGGATGACAAATTGAAAAGCATCATGCAAAACATTCATGCCCAATGTGTGAAATACGGTAAAGAAAGCGGCTCCTATGTTAATTATGTCAAAGGAGCGAATGTCGCCGGATTTATGAAGGTGGCGAGAGCAATGATGGCGCAAGGGATAGTGTAAATAATTATGAATTATGAATTATGAATTATAAGTAATGAATTATAAATAATATTAGCGGATGTATCGAAAGTTTCACGCCAATAACTTTTGATATATCCGCTATATGTTTCCCTAATACTGCATTTTGACTTATTTTATAGCAAATAATCAGAAAGAGGTTCTGAAACATATCAATTTATTTTTTATATAGACGTTTAAACGGTAACGTAAATTGTAATCTTAAATAATAAACCGCAAAATAAATGAACGAGCCAACTAAAAAGTCAATTTTCACTTCGCCTTCGGGGAAAAGCTACCTCTTTCCTTTTATACTGATAACCAGCTTGTTTCTTATGTGGGGTATTGCCCACGGTTTATTGGATACGTTGAATAAGCATTTTCAAGAAGCCTTCACCATGTCGAAGGCCGAATCGGGATTGGTTCAATTTTCCACCTATATTGCCTACGCTTTGGTCAGTATTCCGGCCGGATTGTTTATGAAAAAATACGGATACAAAAAAGGCATTATTCTGGGATTATTCTTATTTGCAATCGGCGCTTTCGGATTCGTTCCGGCGGCTTTACTGCACTCGGCCAATCCTTTTTTAATCGCGCTGTTCGTTGTGGCTTGCGGATTATGCGTATTGGAAACCGCAGCAAATCCGTATTCTACGACACTCGGACCGAAAGAAAGCGCAGCACAGCGAATCAATTTATCTCAATCGTTCAACGGCTTGGGTTGGGTGTTAGGCCCGTTTATCGGGGGATTGTTGATTCTCGGCGCGCCGGAAGGGGATACGATGGCTTTGAGTAAACCGTATCTTATTCTGGGTTCCTGCGTACTGATTATTGCGATTTTGTTTTTCTTTACCAAATTACCGGATATTGCGGAAAAAGACGAATCTCCGAAGATTGTCGGAGATGCGGTTGTTACAAAATCCATGTGGGCGCATAAGCATTTTCTGCTTGCGGTCATCGCTCAATTTTTGTACGTTGCGGCGCAAACCGGGATATTCAGTTTTTTCATTAATTATGTCATGGAATTGGATCCTGCGATCACAAAAGTAAAAGCGGCCCGATTCTTAGCTTTCGGAGGTATGCTGTTGTTCATGATCGGTCGAATGTCCGGAAGTATTATCATGAGTAAATTTCGACCGAACAAATTACTTGCGATTTACTCGCTGATGTGCGTAATTGCAATGGTATTGGTGATTATGCAGTTAGGAAAAGTGTCGCTTTACGCGCTATATACCTCCTTCTTTTTTATGTCTATTATGTTCCCTACCATTTTTGCAATGGGGGTATCCAAAATGGGAAGTTATACCCAAAAGGCATCTTCTTACATCGTGATGGGAGTGGCCGGAGGCGCTTTTGCTCCGATGCTGATGGGATATATCGGGAAACAAACCATGGCAATCGGATTCATAATTCCGCTGTTCTGTTTTCTTTTCATCCTATTTTACGGCTTGAAAGGCTATAAAATGTAATTCGATGTAATATAACCATATACGGTAAACCTAAATTAAAAATAATACCGGGCGATTCCTGTCGGAATGAAGGTAGCGATCAATTACCCTCTTCATTTTTTTACGGAGGAGTCGCTTTTTATATCCGAAAAAATGCTATATTTGCACTTTAAATCCGCTTTCAGCCGACGATTTTTCGTGTAAAAAGTCCGGATTTGTATGTTATTAAGATGAAACGTATTTTAAGGTAAATGAGAAAAATAGGCATTGTCTTACTGCTCGTAACAGGAATAACGATTTCCGGATTTTCGCAAGAAATTTTATATCAAGCCGGACTTCACAACTTTTTTGATAATAACGAATTTGCCGGATGTCCGGTCGGAGATTCTCAAACCATGGCCGGAGTGCATTTTGTCCCGCAAATAGGAGTGGGATGGGACACGAAACATCGGATTTTCGTGGGAGTGGACGCCATGCATGAATATGGCAGCGATAAGGCTATCGGGTATCATGATCCGATTGCTTACTACGAATTTGATAACAGTCCTTTTCGTTTTTATATGGGAGCATTTCCTCGCAAGATGGCGTTGGAAAAATATCCGCTTTTCTTTTTTCAAGATTCCATTCTCAACTACCGGCCGACAATGACCGGATTCTTTTGGGAATATTATTCAAAAAAGGGAGATTTTATAAATATTTGGTTAGATTGGACAAGTCGTCAAACGTTTTCGAAGCATGAAGCATTTTTTATGGGATGGTCGGGACGATACAACCGGAATATTTTTTACGGACAGCATTTCGGATATATGTTTCATTTTGCATCGGTAATGGATCCGGAGCAACACACTCCGGTGCATGATAACGGACGATTGTGGACCGCTTTGGGAGTGGATCTCGCGTCCAAAACGCCCTTGGATGAATTGGACATCAATGCCGGATGGGCCATCGGGCTTGAAAAAGACCGAGCGACCGAAGAGGGATGGAATTGTCCGCAAGGGCTTCTTTCTCAGATAAGAGCAGAGTATCGAGGAGTGGGCGTGTTTAACACTTATTACAAAGGAAATGCGCAAGAAAAATTTTATGATGAATACGGCAGCCAACTTTATTGGGGCGATCGGCTCTATCGGGCGCCTCGCTACGATCGTTTGGACGGATATATTTACTTTATGAAAACCGATATTGTTACGTTAAAATTCATTTTTTCGCTTCATTTTGTCAAATCCGGAATGTATAACGAACAACAATTTTATGCCACCTTTGATTTGGATAATCTGAAAAAGAAGAAGTCAAGCAAAAAATATCAATATTTATGGGATCATTGGTTCTCAAAATAAAAAGTAACCAACTTCTGCTCTTTTTATTCCTGCTCATCGGATGGATGGGCGTGAATTTCATTCAAGCCGTTTTTACCGAAATACACAGCGACGAAGCGTATTACTTTTTATATAGCGAGAATTTGGCTTGGGGATATTTTGACCATCCGCCCATGGTCGGATTGATCATTTTTCTTTCAAATTTATTTTTCAACGGGAATCTTTCGATTCGTTTTATGACCGTTCTTCTTCAAGGTGCAACGCTGTTGTTGTGTTGGAAATTGACCGAAGAGAAATTACTTGATTCCGAGAAAGTCCTTGCATTCTTTTTTATTTCCGGATCTTTGATTATGTTTCAAGCATACGGATTTATTACCACGCCGGACGTACCTTTTCTTTTCTTCATCGCTCTTTTTTTATGGAGTTATAAAAAGTTTTTGGAAAAAGAATCCCCGGTTGCCGTTTTATTGCTTGCCGTTTCAATGGCCGGACTGATTTACAGTAAATACCACGCTTTTTTAGTCATCGGATTTATTCTCTTGTCCAACTTGAAATTGCTGACTCGCTATAAGTTTTGGATTGCCGGCATACTTGCTTTGTTGTTACTGGTTCCGCATATTTGGTGGCAGGCGTCAAGGGATTTTCCAAGTTTTAAATACCACATGAGCGACCGGAACAACGGTTTCGAATGGAGTTGTTTTTGGGGATATATTCCCAATCAAATGCTTGTCTTCAATCCGCTTACATTGGGAGTTGCAATATATATTCTGTTTAAAGAGAAGGCAAACGATGTTTTTGAAAAAGGAATGTATTTTTTAATCATCGGATTTATTGGTTTCTTTTGGATACTTTCGACGTTTCGATATGTTGAGCCGCATTGGACGATTGCTTGTTCGATTCCCATTATTATACTGCTTTACCGGCACAGTATGCAAAATGATAAATTATTGCGATTTATAAAAAGTTGGATAGCCCCTTCGATACTGCTTATTTTAATTGCGCGGGTGGTTCTGGCAAGCGGTTTACTTCCCGAACGGTTGGGTCTTAACGGAAAGGCGAAAAAGTGCAAAGAAATTGAATCCGTTGCCGGCGATTTGCCTGTCGTTTTTACCGGCTCTTTTCAACGGCCTTCCAACTATCATTTTTTTACCCAAAAGGTATCCCTTTTACTGAGCGCAGTCAATACTCGTTATACACAATTTGATTTTTTGCAAAAAGAATTGGAATATCAGGGAAAGTCGGTTTTTATCTGTGCCCCTGTGGCCGGCAAGTCGCAACAATACAAAGCCGGCAATCAAATCATTGAAGGATATTTTGCCGAACATTTTCAATCGGTCAATAGAGTGAAAATTGAATTTGAGTTGCCAAAGAAGGAATTTTGTCCCGGCGATACCCTTTCTGTTGATTTTGAAATGATAAACCCCTCCGAATATGCTATTGATTTTCAACATCCCGAATTTCCGGTAACTTGTCGGGCAGGTTACGGTTCCGCATCGGGAAAAAAGAGAGTTGAGTTTTTCGACTGCGAATTGAATGAACCGATTCATATCCTTCCGGCAAGCGAAACAATAAAAGGAACGCTGAAAACGGTTATTCCCGACTTATCTCCCCATCATTATCAATTCTTGTTGACGCTAACCAATCCGATTTGTTCGGCTCGAAACAGCTCGTTTATTCCGATTGAAATAAAAGCAAAGAAATGATTGATAAACTGTTTTTTCTCAAATTACTCAAATTTTGCGTCGTCGGTTTTTCCGGAATGATTATTGATTTCGGAACAACGTGGTTTTTGAAGGAAAAAATAAAAATCAACAAATACATCGCTAATTCATGCGGATTTATCTTAGCGGCATCCTCTAATTATTTTTGGAATCGCATTTGGACTTTTA
>WRFZ01000093.1 GCA_009778655.1 Candidatus Azobacteroides sp. | reverse complement strand
TGCGGACTTGATTCGCAACCTCTCGTTCCCCGTGTACCGATTTTGAACTTCAACAAATAAATCAAGCCGCATACGACTAACATGCCGATTCCGGCAATGAATAACATTGACTTTTGGAAAATCAATTGCCTTCAAAATATCAAAATGCGTATCTGACGTTAAAAAACGGTTGTCAGATTGAGCATACCCGTCACCGATGTTTCAACAATTTCATCGGGAACTTGGTTGCCGGTTTGATTGCTTACAATCTCGCTCCAAAAACCCGCTTTGAATATAGAAATCATTGACATGGATGCTATTAAAAAAATCGCTTAGGTTGAACTGACATTAAATTATAAATTATGAATTGAAAATGTTAAGGTCGTAACTTTGAAGTGTTATATATGAATGACTTGCAGCCTTGCATATCCGACCTTTCCAACCGATAAAACTTCGAGCTTCAACCTTGTATAAGGTTGAGAGGGCCAGATATGCAAGGCTACAACCGGTTTATATAGAAGTAGCTCTTTTTTAACCTCAAAATCTTGAATTTTGGGTTGTATAAAAATACCCGGTTATTTTATTTTATCGGCAAAGTTAATCATTATAGGAATAAATTCATCAGCCATTGCTTCGGGATAGTGAAGGGCTCCTTTTAGTATATGAAGTTCGTGATAAACGCCTGACCGGGCTAATTCATCAGCTAAATCTTCCGATGTTCGAAAGGGAACGACTTCATCTTTATCTCCATGGATAATACAGGTGGGCGGCACGTCTTTTTTTATCGGATAGTAATTGACGGGTTCTCCCCATTGATTTGCATCCTTGTTCAAGCGATTGAAGCAAAGACCTCCCCATAAGTCAATACATCCGCTTATTCGGGTTTTGCCCGAATCGCTGTAAGCGGTATTAATAACAATTCCTCCCCCTGCCGAATCGCCGGCGATGATGATTTTATCCGGATTGATTCCGTATTCATCACTGTGTGTTTGTATCCAATAAACAGCGGATAACAAATCGGATACGGCGTTGTCTAAGTCATTGACATTGATTTTTCCGGTACTGTTTAACCGATAATTAACGGAAAAAGAAACATACCCGGCCGAAACAAATGCTTCAGCCATCTTTACATAAAGCTCCTGTTTTTTATCGCCCAAGTTAAAGCCGCCTCCATGAACCAAAATCACTGCCGGTTTCTTTTCTTTCGAGTTGTTCTCTTCGAGATAGTACCTGTCCATTAACAATGCTTGGTTGATATTCCGATCGTTGACGGCTTCTCCATAGCGGATATCATTTTCGACTTTCACTTCGGATTGATTCAAAAAGACTCGGACCGGAGTAGCCGCCGGAATATCCATGCTGAAAATACCGTTTTTGATTGCGCATGGCGCTTCGATTCCCTCTCCTTCAAATGTAAGCGTTACCGCTTTGATTTTTGTCTTTTCATTCCAGCCTTCCGGCGCCGGGTAGGAAAAAGCGCCGCCTTCTTTGGAAAAAGCCAAATAAGTATCGGGCTTGAAACTGGGAATAAATGTAGTCCGGTCTTTTGCTATAAGCCGTCCATCCACTTGTATTTCATAATTCTTTTTATCAAAATCTACTTTTACATAGGTTCCGGCGTCATAGGAAACCGTTGTAATCCCGTCTTTTTCGGTTATTTGATCCATCTGCTTATCATACAACAGACCTACCGGCATCTGATGAAGATAAATCCATTGAATATCCTCTTCTTTTATGCCTTCCTCGCTGACAAAAATACTGCTTCCTTTCATAAGTCCCATCAACATTGCTTGTTCCGATCTTCCACCTCCTTCGTATGCAAGGATGCCGTGATAAACCATATCAACCAGCGGGATAAATTTTTCCCCGCTGAAAAATACCGCATTCATATCCGTGCGCGCATGCAGTCCGAAACCGATTCGGCCTACGAAAGGATGAAGGAGCGTTTCACTTGTAATATCAATTCCATATTTGTTAAATTCATCAATGATATCGAGCTTTCCTTTTAAGGATTTTTCGGCTGATGCGGGATATTCCGGATCAAAATCATAACGAAGCAATTCCGAAGTTAACACATCCAAATGATACGATCCTTTTATTCCATACGTTTCGATTGTTTCTTTTACACGTTTTTGCATTAAGCCCAAAGCACCGTATTTGTATGGAGCGACAATATGATCCGCACCTCCGGCCCAAAACCAGCCCATCCAAGGTTTTCCTTCTTCATCCAGACAAACAATTCGAGGATCGTAATGCGGTGAATTCAGTACATCGGAATCGTAATTGTCATGCAAAGACAATACCGTATTGTATTTTCTTGCCTCTTGAATGTAATATTTCAGTTCTTCAACCGTTCCCAACCGTCGGTCCGTATTTAATACATAAGGATAAGAGTTATCAAAACCGCCTTCTTGAAATCCCCCGATATACAATACTTGAGGCATTCCGTCCAAGATATTACAGTATTTTTTCACTATTTCGAAAATTTCCTTGAAAGTGATTACCGATGTCAGTCTTTTTACGGAATAAGGCGATTGTTCGGTTACGTAACCGACCGGAGGTTCCGGGCCGACTGTAGCCAATTGTTTATGTACAAGCGCTCGTCGGTACAAATCTTTGTTGATGCTTTTCAAATCTTTTCGCCAGAATTTAGCGACCGATTGCCATCCGTCGTTTCCCCAATCGGAGTTTAAAAGATTAATCTTTACGGTGTGATCATGTTCAACCGGAATGGAAGCTATCCTGCCTTTTCCTCTAACGCGGTTTACAAATACCATCCCCAGATTAGCGGTTTTATCTTTCCCGTTGTCAAAGACGGCTATATTCAACCGGTCATCAATGCAAGTTGATTCCAATACTAATTTATCGTTTGATTTTAATAAGGCGGCTGCATTTCTTGTATCATATTTGAACGAGTAACCTTCCGGGATGGCTCGGTCAAGGGATAATATCCTTCCTCCGGCCGTAAAACTGACCATATCCGTTTCCCCGTCCAAACTCAAGAGAGAAGGCATATTGATTTCAAGCAGTTCGTATCCGTCTTTTTCTTTCACATCAATCAGAGATAAGTGTAATTCATCTCCGAACATTTCAAACCGGAGCGTGTATTCGGCAATCTCTTTTTTCCGGAATGATACTTTACCGGTATAATTGACTTGATTGTTTTTTTCTTGTAAAGGAGTATATACAACTTTAACGTCGCTACTTCCGCTGTAAATCAAAGAATCCTTGGCATATTCTCTGACGGTTACGGAAGGAAGCATTCCCCGAGCGCTTTCGTTCATTGCGATTCCGGCTATCGCTGTGATTTCCGGAACAAGATTATTCAGATATACTTTTGGATTCGTTCCTATCGTTAAATCCGGACTATTGTACAAATTCTTTTTCGCAATCGGCGGAACCGACTGATTAAACTCTTTTGTCAAGGGTTTACGCACTTGATTCATCGTAGGGGTTCCCCATCCCCAACCCAAGTCAATTCGGCTGACTTCCACCTGTTCCATGAGTTTTCCGTTTGTTCCCGTAATTTTTACCGGAAGATGATTTTCATCACATAATCCGATTTTTACGGTATAGGCGCCTCCCCAGCCCAAATTCATCTTACATTTAAAGGTCGTTTTCCATATATCACCCGGTTTCCATTGATCGGTCGAAGGATAGGGATCCCAATAATACCGAAAATATTTCGGTGTATTTTCCAATATGCGTTGATGACCGAACGATAGTTCCGCAAAGCCCTTTAACGGATTCGGCGACGTGCTTGTTCCCGTATTTTGGAACCAACAGGTAACATACATGGTATCATCCGGTTGGTACAAGTCGGACGAAATTTCCGCTTGAAGCAAAACAGCCCGAAAAGCAGGATTGTTTACTTCGCCTTTTCCGTATAAAACGGTACCGGAAAGTATGACGACCCAAAAGCAAACGATTTGTTTTCTGATCATAGAATTTATTTTGAATTGGGATCGGGAATACCTATATATCCGGCATTGATTCGAATTTCATTAATCGGCATTTTCCAATACCATCCGGTATAGGGCGGATTTACCGGAGCAACGCCGTTTCGGTCTCCGGGCAGAATCGGTTTTTGTAAAGCCATGATGTAAGGTAAATACAAACCTTCTCCTCCCATTTCGATAACCATTTCACGATCTATATCGGAATCCGTAATTGCTGAAGCCGATATTTCGGGCAAACCGGCGCGGTCGCGGATCACTTTCAAATCGGCGGCAGCGCCGTTCTTATCATTATTTTTATAACGAATGGCTGCGCGCATGATATAAAATTCGGGGACGCGCATGCGCGGTTGGTTGGTTTTGCTCGGGGTATATCCTCTGTAATACTTGTCCAAATAGATATGGGGCATATTTTGAGAGTCGTAATTCTGTTCGTATTTATCCCATACCGTCGAATCGCCGGTTGATATTACTTCCGCTTCTATTTGATCCGAGGGTTTGTAACCTTCCACTCGCAACCATGTATTACCGTATCGTTTATCGGCAAGCGCTGTTGAAGTAACCGTATAATCGCCGTTAGCCGGATCTGTCATCCAACCGATTTTCTTTATCATGGCATTGCTCAATTTACAGGTTACCCATGTACATTCCGAACCTTTTCCGCGTCCTCCGTGAATATTATCATCATACGGATAAGCTCTTGAAAGTACCGTAAAAACATTGATAAACAATCCGTGAGTATTGGTGTCGTACATCCATATCACTTCCGACGGTTCGGCTCCGCCTAAAGGAACTGTCCAAGCAGCCATAACGTCGGCCGGTAAACTGTATTTGCCTGAAGAAATGATTTCCGTACATTCGGCTTCCGCTTTGGAAAAATCGCCCGTATAGAAATAAGCTCGAGCAAGCGCGCCGCAAATCGTATAATAGTCAATTCGCCCGTTTACATGCCATGTTTTCGACATCAAGGATTTAGCCGTTGTCAAATCGGAAATAACCAAATTCCAAATTTCTTGCGTAGTACCGATGGGCGTGTTATTGGCATTAAGATTGGTAGTCTTTAACGGAAGTACTTGATCGGCATTGGTTCCTCCCGGAACATACGGAGGGCAGAAGTACAGAGCAGCCCAAGTATAAGCAAACCCTCGCCAAAAATAAAGTTCGGCTTTTATCCGAGGAATTTCCGCCAGTTTAGAATCCGGATCGGAAGGAAATAATGCTTTCGGTTCGGCGCTATTCAAAAACTCAAGCGGTTCATTACATCCGGCAATTGTTCCGAACAGATTGGTATAAGCGCCGCCTATCCATGCCAATGATTCAAAATCCACTTGCCTATGGGTACGGTTCACAAATTGAGGCCATTCGTTGTTGGGAGCTCCCTGTTCAATGGCTGTAGAGAAATCGGTCGCAAGCATCTCATAAAAAGCGTATATTGCCGCAGGATCAGACCAACCTCCACCGGTAAATGCCGTGTAGGGGAGAGTTGCCGCCATTTCCAATTGGTCAACGGTCTGCCATGGAAATTCCGGCTCGTATCGGGGTTCCGTGAAGTTTGTGCATCCGCTGATTAAAACAGTGAATATCACTGTCAAAAAACTGATTTTGTATTGAATATTTTTCATTTTGGTAATTTTTTAGAATTTAACAGAAAAGCCTAACGAAAAAGTACGGGTCATAAATGATTCATAACGAATCACTCCGTCCACGTTATTGTCGTTGATTTGAACGTCCGGATTGCCATTATGTCCGCCTGCCGCCCAATACAATACATTGCTGACATTGAAATTCAAGCGAAGATTATCCATGCCGCATTTTGATGTCAATCGTTTAGGAAAAGTATAACCCAAAGTCAGTTCTTTCCATTGGAAATTATCGCCTTTCTTCAAAAATTGAGTAGTATTCGGATAGTCATTACCGGGTCCCGGATTCAAAGCGGTAGTAGGATTACCATCATTGTCGTAATAAAACCCTCCGTTATAAATAAGTTCTTGATATTTAGCATTATCTCCCGGCTGTTTCCATGAATTTTCAATCAAATCGGCCGCTAATGCGTTTTCACCGATATGCACATATTGCAATCTCCATTCTATTTGATCAAAATAATAATGACCTCCCGTGTAGGAAAACAACAAATTCAAATCTAAATTCTTATACCGGAAAGTACTCCGTAATCCGCCGAAAAATGAAGGGATATACGACTTTCCGTCCAGATAAAATTGATTATTATTACAATTGCTTCGAGATGCGGGAATTTTTTCCCCGGTTCTGACTGTGGCTCCAGTCTCTGCATATATATCCTTATCTCTTTCCCAAATCATCGGAATTCCTTTTTCCGGATCTATCCCGGCAAAATCAGATACATAGTAAGTTGCCAATTCGCCTCCCGCCTTGGTCAGCGTACTGTTGTTGAAAGTTCCGTAAATACCCGACCCGGTCAGATCTACGGAGGGATCCAATGCCAAAATTTTATTTTTCACTACCGTATGATTGTAGGATAAATTCCATGTAAAGTCGGATGTTCTGATAACGGTAGCATCCATGGTAAATTCAATCCCATTGTTCCTCATGTTACCTACATTGGCCCATACGGAATTAGTAACATCGCCGACTGCATCAATTTTCAGACCGGCGCTCGGAGGTAACGGTACTTGCAACAGCAATCCGGAAGTCTCTTTGTTGTAATAAGCAATGGAGCCGTTAATTCGGTTTCCGAACAATCCGAAGTCAATACCTATATCCGAATTATCGGATGTTTCCCATTTTATATCCGCAGCAATGTTTTTGATGTTGGTAAACATATATTCGTCGTATGAAGCGCCGCTCGGATAATTAATACCGAATTGCGGTAAATAGCTGAAGGCCGGAACGGCAGCGTTACCGGATTTTCCGATACTGCCTCTGATCTTAATCAAGTTGAAGACCGATTTATTCCAAAAAGATTCCTCGGAAAGGATCCAACCGAGACCCAGCGAAGGGAAGGTTGCCCAACGGTTTTTTTCCGAAAGCGTGGAAAGTCCGTCTTTCCGGATATTTCCTTCAATCAAATATTTGTCTTTGTAATTGTAAGTAAGTCGTCCGATATATGCGATGCTGCCGCCTTCGACGCGATTGGCCGACATACTTTGCATATTGGCCGGAGTTCCGAGCATGGGGTAGTTTCCGTTCAGATTATAACCGGTAGCATTTACAGGCAGATTGAAATATTTTTTACCTTCAACTAACCCCAAAGCGCCCACCGTGTGGTCGCCGAAGGTACGGTTATAGGCAATTTCACCTCTCACCATATATGAATAATCAAATTTCGCATTATCATCCGCTCTGCTTATTTCGTCGGAACCGTTTCGGTTAAAGTCCATCAATTCTTTTGCCGACCAGTTTGTATATCGGTTTGCCGAGAAATTGGCGCTGCCTACGCCGGAAATTTTCAATCCTTTTACAAAAGGTAAATCAATATCCGCCCGTAAATAATTGGTGGACGTGAAGTCCTTGTTTCTGATTTGTCGGTATTTGCTATCGCCCCGAATAATCGGATTTTCTCCGGGTGCCCAGTATCCCGTCGCACTGCCCGGATCCCAAATCGGCATGAACGGAGGACGAGTCAGTGTGCTGCCGGCCGTATTATCACTGCCGGCACGAAAACTGTTTATTGATGAAAAATTAAAACTTACGTATTTTACCGGTGATACATTAAAAGCAACGCGACCCAATAATTTTTTGGCGCCGCTGCCAATCAAAACATCCGTATTGCCCCGGTATGTCAGCGAAAATGAAGCGTTTCCTTTATCAAATCCTTTGTTGGCATTCATATAAGCTTGAATATATTGCCCGCTTTGCGTATAGTCGTCAATTCCGTTATGACTTTTCGTTAGCGCTTCGTCGCGCGTCATCAAATATGTATTCGGAATTACGGGATTCCAACTGTAGGCATCGCTCGGATTGAATAAAAACGGAGGCTTTCCTTCATAACGCATGGCATTGGCTATAGCTTGGTCATATAAACTGATGAAATCAGCGGTATTCATGGTTTTCCACCCGGTACCGATGAAACCGCTGAACCCTCCGTCCACTTCAACATCCAAATGAGACTTTTGCCCGGCAAACGATTTGGTTGTAATTGCGATAATTCCGTTTGCCCCCGAAGAACCGTACAAAGCCGTAGCAGAAGCGTCTTTCAAGATAGAGACCGATTCGATATCGTTCGGATTCAAATCACTGCCGTCGCCCGGAACTCCATCAATAATCCATAACGGTTCCGTGGACAGAGAAATCGAGTTCATTCCCCTGATTCTGATTTTATCCTGTGAAACATACACGCCGGAAGCTTTTCCCTGTAAGGCTGCTGTAATATTTGAATAAGCCGGCGTTGAAATATCCGTTGATATTTTTGCTACCGAGCCGATTACATCCCTGCGTTTTTGTGTCGTATATCCCAAAGCAACAACTTCGTCCAAATTAAAAGTTGCATTACGCATTATTACATTAATTACGGAATTGTTTTTATCAACCGTAATTTCTTCTTTTTGCATTCCTATGTAGGAAAATACCAATACGGAATTTTCCGGAACGTTTGATAAGGAGTATCGTCCGTCCAAGTCAGTAATTGTTCCTTGGGCGTTTCCTTTCACGGTCGCATTGACGCCGACCAGCGGCTCTCCGTTTTCATCCGTAACGGTACCGGCGATTGTTTTTTCGGCAGCATTTTTTATCTCCGGTTGCTTAACGGTTAAAATAATGTCTTTGTCTATTACTCGATAACTGACATTACTTTTTGCAAATAGTTTGTCAAGCGTAGCGAAAACATCGGCATCGTTTACATCAATAGATGTTTCTTTTTCCGTATCAACCAGCTTGCTGTTGTAATAGAAACGAAATTCCGTTTGATTTTCAATCTCATCCAGAATTTTTGCAACCGTAGCGCCGTTCATTTTTAAAGACAGCGAAGTTTTTTGAGCATACGAAGAATCGGCAAAGCTCATTCCTACGGAAAAAAATAACAGAAAAAAAGTGATTTTCATAAATAGCGGTACTTTTTTAAACATTTCTAATTTAATTTTAAACATTTCTAATTCAATATTACTCTCGTTTTATTTGTTTCCCTGCTATCGTCGGAACGGGGGAAACGTATTGTATAATTTATATCGGAGGATATTTTTATATATTCCAATATCTGAGATAATTGTCGGCTTTGGAATGTACCTGTAAATCGGTAAGCGTATATCGCCGGATTTCGGATTTCAAATTCAGCATTAAAATTGTATGCTAACGTTTTCAGTACTTGGGGCATGGATTGATTACGGAAAATCAGCCGATCGTTAATCCAAGATGTTTCAATTTCGGTATCGGTTTTAACTATCGAAAGGCTATCGCTTTTTTTGTTAAATATAATTTTATCCGAAGGGGTTAATTCCATTCGCGTACTTGAACCGAGCGGATGGTTTACCGTAATATTTACCGATCCTTCAACCAATGTGGTCGTAAATTCATCGTCGCTGTCAAAGTTCTGCACGTTAAAAGCGGTTCCCAACGCTTGTATGGTAGCATTATCTTCGTTTGTTCGGACAATAAACGGTTTGTTCCGATCGCTTTTCACTTGGAAATACGCTTCTCCGTCTAATTTTACTTCTCTGGAATTGCCGAAGAATTGATCCGGATACGTGAGTTTGCTCCCGAAATTTAAATGTACAATTGTTCCGTCGGATAAGAGAATGCGCGTGCGTACCCCAGGATTCGATTCAACTGTCAGATAATTCGGTTCGACGGAGTGAATATGATTTTCTCTTAAATAGATATAAGTTGAAGATAAGATAATTGCGCCGATAATTGACGCTGCGACATATAAAAAGCTCCTCCGTCCGAAACTTACCTTTTTCCCGACCGATTTATCATGTAACCGTCGTTGCACTTTTTGATAAGCGAGATCAACATTTCGCGAAGTCATACGGTCATAAGCGCGCTTGGTAAAAAGTAATTCAGCCATCCGGCTTACTTCCTTCCGGTTTGTTTCACTTTCATTTATCCAAGCTTCCACACAGAGCGTTTCTTCTGGATTTGTTGATTTCTGGAGGTATTTTACAATTAAAGCAGGGTTGATAAAAGAGGTATTCTCTGTATTTATCGGAGCATATTCGTCGGCCATTTTGATTTTTTATTTTTATAAAGACAGATGCCGACGATTCGTACCCTAAACGGAACCGAAATTTTTTTTTCGGATTCCATCCGTGAAAATATAACGGATGGATTGTATATATGCTAAATGATAGCTAAGCTTGGTTTCTTATCAGAAAAAAGATTGCGGAGCGTAGTTTCGTTACGCCCCGCAATAACATTGTACTTTTAAGGCAACCTTTTCTACCTATTTCGAATAATCAGCTTTAACAAAATCGGCATTATTCAAGTAATCCAAACTGGCTTTTACCGATTCGAAAGGCGGAAGATTGTACCTTTCAACTTCAACGATCAAGTATTTGGTTCCGGCCGTTGCAAGATTTTTAAATATAGCGTCAAAACCTACCATACCGCTTTCACCTAATTCTTTATCGTCTTTTATGTGCAATACGAGGAAGCGACCCGGATATTTCTTGAAAAGTTCAACCGGCGAACGATGTCCCATCATCGTCCAATACACATCCATTTCAAAGAAAACTTTGGAAGGATCGGTATGCGATACCATGTAGTCATACATCACCGTGCCGTCGGGATATTTTTTCTCAAACTCGTACGCATGGTTATGATAACCGAATTTTAATCCGGCGGCGGCGCATTTTTCACCGATTTTGTTGTAATAATCGCAATAGGCTTGAAGATCGTCCAAGGTTTCGGGCGTAGGCATCCATGGCGTGATAATATACTTCATCCC